>JACVCA010000124.1 GCA_016742295.1 Alphaproteobacteria bacterium
GTGTATAAGGCAAATCAAAAAATTGACCCAAAGCTCCAAACTTGGCATCTAAATCAATAAGACTTACTTTTTTGAGTTCTTTATCTGCTAGGATCCACCCACAATTTGCTGCTAATGTTGTTGTGCCAATACCACCTTTGGTTCCAACGAATGCGATTGTTTTACCCTGCTTCGTAAAAGGGCTTTCTTTAGATTCTAACCCTAACTTACTTGGTAAGTTTTGAATACTTTTCAATAGTAAGGATAACGTGAGGGGTTTAACAATATAATCTTGCACCCCTAAAGCCATCAGACTCCTAAAGAGGCTCACCTCATTTTTGTCACCAATACAAATGACCTCAATACCGGGTTCACAGGCATCAGCAAGCTCCTGCATATCAGAAATAGCTAATTCTGACTTTGAAATATCGACTAATAAAACTTGAGGTGAAGGGTGAGATTTTAAATGTTGGGTTGCTTGTTTGATGCCCCCCTTATAAACTTTAATATTGAGGTCTGAAGATTTACTATTCAGTGAAATTATAATATCTTTACTTGCTTCATCTTCGATAAAAGCTATCATACCTAGTAAGTTACTATTATTTTTTTGTGTCATTTTTTTAAATTTGTCTATTTATTTACTCATCAATATCAACTTTTTCGACTTTTAATTCTTTGATTTTATCTTCTTTATATTTACTGACAAATAAGGAATTTCTTTCTCCACTGCCTGTACCGAGTGATTGAGCTTCCAGCAAATCCTTAGGATTAGCAATCATGTTTGCCAAATTTGCTGCAGACGCACACCCAAAGTTCCTATCACCACCAGCTGCAGATTCTGGCATAGCTCCCCACCCTGGACAAAGTGGAGGTGACACAGTATATTGATCAATAGCAACGGTAATGACGGCAGATTCAGAGATTGGTAGATCTGTAGGGTCAAGAAGCATCATCTGAATATTACTATCAGCGATACCTAGCTTTTTTAGATCATTCTTTAGCTGCGTGAGCCTGAGGGTCAAATTGGCCTTAGTTTCAAGAGTTTGTGGTTCAGACGCAATCAATCGCGCATAAATAGGTTGATTTGATCTTGTATATCCGAGAAGTTTTTTTAAAAGCCTCATCTCTGTGTTCTTTTTATTATAGGGTACAGGATGAACTCTAATTTCTCCAAAATGAGTGGTCTTTTCTACTTTTGGTGCCCACGGATAAGCTACTTCTTTTATTCCGCTTGGTGCATCACAGGCTCCGAGGGTCAAAGAAATACCTACAATCAGTATATTCAAAAATTTTACCATCTTTAAGCTCGCTTTATTCAACATGGAACCCTGCAACCCCTATTAATTTTGCATCAGGTTGTTTAAAATCATTTGACTCTGGATTTTTATTCAACCGTCCTGTGAGAATCCTATCAAGCTGAGATGAATGATGCAGTCCATCAGTTGGGAGAGAGAGGTTTGCGTAAGAAACAGGATTTACCAAATAGGGAGTTACTAAAATTACCAATTCTGTTTCATCTCTTTGGAATTGATTTGAGCGAAATAAAGCCCCAAGAATTGGAATATCAGCTAAGCCGGGGAACTCTTGGATAGAATTTTTGGTGCTTGTCGTAAATAAACCTGCAATCATCATGCCTTGTCCGCTGGCTAATTCCAGAGATGTTTCTGCACGTCGAGTTTGAATACTGGGTATAGTTGCTGATCCACCGCTCCCACCCAAAGCAATTACAAGGCTTTTAGTAGGGTCAAGTTCGCTTACTTCAGGACGAACACGAAGGTTGATACGGTTTGACCCCAGAACTGTAGGAGTAAATGCAAGGCTAATACCAAATTGCTTGAATTGGATCGTCACATTAGTATCTTGAGGTACGGGGTAAGGGAATTCGCCCCCTACCAGGAAACTTGCTGTTTCACCTGATAGAGCAATAAGAGTGGGTTCAGCCAAGATGGTTCCTAAGCCTTCATTATTAAAAGCATCAATTAAAGTTGAAAGATTAGTTTTGCCATCATTGAATTGAACACCTACACTATTACTAGTTATATTATGGTTGAATTCATTATTGATCAGTGGAGGGACTCCACTTAAAACACCGAAGTTATAATTATTAGAAGAAAAGGTTGAGCCCCAATTAATATTTAATTTATTCATAGCGTTCCGATTAACTTCAGCTACCTTCACTTTTAAATAGACTTGTGTAGGTGAAGAAATTTGAAGATTATTGAGGATAACTTCCTTGTCTCCTAGAAATCGTTGAACTACACTTGTAACATTCTTTGCAAGGTCAGCGGAGGTCAGTGTCCCATTCATAATGAGACCTGCAGGTGTAGAAATTAGTTCAATTGGCTCATTTGGGGCAATTGATTTAATAACCTCTTTAAGACGTGCGATATTATGCACAACTGTAAGATTGATCTTGAGCGGAGATTTCTCCTTTCCTGACGTCGAAAAAATTGTTGTTATTCCTGGCTTTTTGCCAAATATGTAAGCAACCTCGGGGCTATTCATTTGTACATCAGCAATCTCTGGGTTTGCTATAAAAAGCTCTGAAGTGCCTGGAGGAAGCTGAATAATATCAGCAGTATTTTGCTCTAACGTTATGTCTTTTGCATGTGATAAATCAATCCTTTGAAAAGAGAGGAGTAATAAGATGAACAAACGAAGTTTATGCAGGTTTTTCATATTAGGTTTTAGTCTTAAAAAAATCACGTATCCTCCTGACTTCATTCAAATTCAACTTTGTTAACCTTGTCTCCTCTTAAGATGACAATTGATTTGTTTTCTTTTTTATTGCCTGAAGAAAGCAAGGAAGACTTAGGAGGATAAATAGTACTGTTCTCCTGTTGAGGAGAAGTAAGACTATATAAACTAATTATAGGATCATTTCCGCCTTTAAGGGCTGTCGCAAGTTCTTCCACTTGTTCCGGTGTTACCTCTATCGTAATTGTTTTAGGCGCTTTCTCCGAATCTTGTTTTGTAGGATGTTGGAGCTTATCGTTAATTGCCAGTACCTTAACGTGCCTTAATACTGTCTGGGTGGTTACTTTACCGCTAACTTCATGAGAAATAACTACATCAATCCAGTCTCCTGCTGCGACCCAGGTGCTTATATATGGATCTCTTTCAAAAGGAATTGTAAAAGCACGCATTCCGGGAGTAATAATCCCGGCAAGCGCACTTTTATCTCCAACTAAAATAACATCTTCAAGTGTGACAGGTTCATCTGCATTGAGCTGATGTTTTATAATGCCTTTGTCGAGCTGTTTGAAATCAAATCCCGAGTGCTTTGTAATATATTCAGGATTTAAGGCACCTTCAGGCCATTCTTGCCACCTAAATTTATCTTCCGTAAATTTTGTACCAACTTCAATGTCAGTTTTTGCAACTAGAACTAAATTCAGAGGCTTACCAACAGTATTTTTGTGGGGTTCTAACTTAGGAGGAACAGGCTTTAGTGCTTCACGTGCCAAAAAAGCAATAAACCCTGAAAACACTAACGCTGCAAAGAGAATAAGAATGTCACGTAATTTCATTTTTTAGCCTCTGATCTGTGCTGCCGTAATGAAGCAGCATCCACAAAAGATGGCAACACCATAAGGCATTAAAGTAGAACGTTGGCGCTTATTATCTTTAAAGACCTCAACCTTCATATTAAGACTTTTTTCCCCAAATATCCTTATAAAGTTATCTTTGCCCCATAATTTGGACAATAAACTTATGATCCCAGTTTGAAGGAGAGCCATCCATGAATTAAAATTAAGATATACAAGGGCAAGGATCCCTCCTGCAATGACAACAACTAACATAAAACTAATGAAATTAGTTTGTACGGCCCAAAGGCTTGCGACACTTAAAAATTTTACATCACCCGCTCCCATAATTTTGAAAGCATAGAGGAGGTAGCCTATAATTAAGGTTAGGGCGCAGGCTAAAAAAGGTAGAAAGGGATTATGTCCGTCTGGAAAAACCAGGCTTTTCAAAATAAATAATCCCAAAAGGGCAAGCACTAATGAGTTTGGAATTCGAAAAAATAATAAATCGCTAAGTGCAACGCAAAAACTTAGTCCAAGAAATACAAGGTAGAACCCGATCAAGATAAGCCTCTTTATTTTTATTTTCTAATTTATTTTCAATTTGTTTTTATCAAAATATACCTTCTTAACAGAAAGTACAATTTATAATTTAAGTATTCTTTTTTTCTCTAATTTTTATAGGTTATTTGCCTTCTTTTACTGCGTGACTGATATAGGTTGAATCAGCCTTGCAATCGTCTCAAATATTTCTACAATATCTGTGCTATTTTGTGCATTAAAATACCACTCCGGTTTTGTAGCACAATTTCTATAGAGAGTTTGAGAACTTGCATTATTCAATAAAAAGGTCACCACCTAAACATCAATACCTTGAGCTTTAAAACGTTAAAACAGTGTTGTATACTTTTCAACAATCTTGCTTTTTGCTTGAGAATTTTGCGTGGTCCCCAAATTATTTAACCCAATACGAGTTTGCTGAGTCGCCCCAAATCCGTAGGCTGTCGGATCTCCTCCCGTCGGGGGTAGGGGGCCATCAAACCAATTATTTTCTCCATCCGTCATAATGAGAAGAGCTTTTCGATTATGAGGTAAATTATAATTTTTTGGATACCCTGTTTGGCTTCCCCATAGGTTAAGCCATTTTGGAGATAGGGTACGCCATCCCCAAACAAGCACCAAATCATCAAAGTTTACTCGTCCATTGCCGGGTTGCATTTTATAAATCATGATTTTTAAATCATTCGCGTCTTTTTGATTAGGTAAAAAAGTAGGAACTATCTTTG
>JACVCA010000125.1 GCA_016742295.1 Alphaproteobacteria bacterium
ACGTATGGCTGATACGTTTATAATGATTATAGACAGCAACAGCTAAAACGCGCTTAGCATGGGACTGAGCAATGACATAATCATCTAACACTTGAACAATTTTTTCAGGGGTAGGAATACTTGGGCCTTCAATAGCAAGGCTAACCTTTTGTTCTTCACGAATAATATCTGTGCAAAGTTCAACACACTCATCGCAGATAAAAACAGTAGGGCCTGCAATTAGCTTTTTAACTTCATGTTGGCTCTTTCCGCAAAAAGAGCAATGAAGTAAACCTTTGTTATCGTCATCACTAGCTTTAGTCATAGTTTCCGCCGCTTTGTTAGATGTTTTTTATTCTTTAGCTCTATCTCTAAGCAATCTAAATTGAATTATTTTTTATATTTTTAGAGTGCACTAAATAGCCTAAAGAAAAAGTTAACAGGAGAAAAAAAATTGAGTAGATTAAATTCATTTAGACCTTAAGTTAATTATTTTCACCCTCAACACGGTTAGATATGACTTCATCAATCAAGCCAAAGTCCTTAGCTTCCTGTGGTGACATAAAACGATCCCGATCCATAGCTTGTTCAAGTGTTTCAAGGGATTTTCCTGTAAAAGCTCTATACATTTCATTAAGGCGTGCCCGTAAAGATATAATTTCTCTTGCCTGAATTTCAATATCTGCAGCTTGCCCTTGAACCCCGCCTGAGGGCTGATGAATCATAATTCTCGCATTAGGCAAAGAAAATCTTTTCCCTTTTGTGCCTGCTGTCAAGAGCAGTGAACCAGCTGACGCTGCTTGCCCCAAACATAAAGTTGAAATATCAGGTTTAATATAATTCATTGTGTCCAACATCGCTAGAGCAGAAGTTACAACTCCCCCTGGCGAATTAATATAAAATGAAATATCTTTGTTAGGGTTTTCTGATTCCAAAAAAAGCAACTGAGCACACACTAAGCTTGCAATCTCATCATTTACAGGACCTGTCAAAAAGATAATTCTCTCTTTCAAAAGTCTTGAGTATATATCATAAGATCTTTCCCCTCGATTGGTTTGTTCAACCACCATAGGTACCAGATAATTCATGTATTGATGCATTATATCTGTCATTTTCTTTAAGGCCCTTTTATTTCTTTTTAGCGCATTTAATTATTGTGCTCTCTGTATAAAACCGAACAAGAGGTCCTACGAGCTATTTAATGCTATACCCATAAAGCTTAAAATTTAATTTATACTTTTTTCAAGCTGCTCTAATTTTTTGTTAAATTCCTTGGTAGTTATTTCGCATTCGGACAAATTAGAATTTTTCAGGATAAATTCAATCACTTTATTTTCATAAAGGGGAGCATGGATCTGTGCTTGAGCCTGCTTATTCTTAAGGTAATAATTAAATGCTTCTTGAGCCTGTGCCCCATATTTTGTGACTTCTTCTCGTAAAGCTTTTTGAAGTTCGGCCTGAGAAACACTTATTTTATTCTGTTGGCCAATTTCAGCAAGCAAAAGTCCCAGACGTACTCGACGTTCGGCGATAGCTTTGAACATTTTCTTGCGTGACTCGAGCTCTTTAGATGTTTTTGGTTTGGAGCCTTCTGTAACTTCAGCTTCAAACTCTTCTTGAGCTTGTTTCCAGATAAGCTCAAATTCATTATTAACCATAACCTCAGGAACCTGAAATGTATGCTTTTCAGCGAGAATATCCAGGACAGATCTCTTTATTAATAAAAATGCAGAATGTTCAAATTGGATTGTAAGCTTCTTTTTGATTTCTTCACGCATGGCTTTTAAGTCAGAAAAATTATAGTCTTTAGCGAGTTCGTCATCGATTCCAACAGAGACAGATTCATGATGTTCTTTGACTGTGACTTCGAAACGGGCCTTTTTTCCTGCTAAAGACTTTTCAGGATAAGTTTCGGGGAAGACAATATTTACTTCAACTTTGTCGCCAACATTAGCGCCAATCAGTTGGTCTTCAAATCCTGGAACGAGGCTACCTGAGCCCAATTGAAGACGAAAGTTTTCTGATTCGCCCCCAGGAATAAGCGTTTTTCCTTGCCACCCTTTAAAATCGATAATTAAAGTGTCATGTTTCTTTGCTTTTCTTGCTTTTTCTACTGATCGGGTCCGATGGTGGTCCTTAGCAATTTTCTCAAGAGCCTCGTTTATGTCACTTTCCGTAACTTTTACTTTTAAACGTTCAAAAGGGACTTTAGTTAAATCTGCTGGCACAATTTTGGGCAATACCTCAATTTCCATAGAAAAATTTAAATCTTGTCCTGCCTCATACTCTTTAATGTCGTATTGAGGATCACTTGCAGGAGAAAGCTGCTTTTCTTTCAAAATCTTTTGTGTGCTTTGATGGATTGTTTTTTCAAGAGTTTCCCTACGGATACCAGGCTCATAACGTTTTATTAAAATTGCAAGCGGCACTTTTCCAGGTCTAAAGCCAGGCAATTTTATACTTTTACCTGCTTCTTGCAGTCGAAGGCTAATTTCTGACTCCACGGTCTCTGAGGGGACTACCACTTCAAAAGTGTGCTTAAGTCCATCGACTTTCTTCTCATTAATTTGCATACAACCCTCAAATCTTAAATCCCATACTCGTTATTGACTGCCCCTTTTTTCTCTTGGTACGGGCGAAGGGACTCGAACCCCCACGACTCACGTCACCAGAACCTAAATCTGGCGTGTCTACCAATTCCACCACGCCCGCTCAAAAGAAAACTGTTGCAAACCGAGATTGCTCGAGCTAATGCCTTACAATCTCTTATTCTACATATCGCTCAATTTTAAAGATTGCAAGGCTTTGTATATTTTTTTTAATAAAATTTTTTTTATGATGTTTTTGGCATTCTAAACCAATAAGTGAAAAAACAGATGAGAACGCACACAAGCATAAAACACCCTACTTTAATAAAATCGATATCCTCTAAAATTCCTGCAGTAAAGGATCCTATGAAACCTGCAGCAATGCGAATACTTGAAAGAAATGAAGCCGAAGCACCTTTTCTCTCGCCATTAATTTCCAAAGCTTTTGTTGCTGCAGCTGGACTTACAAATGCTGCAGCAGAGACATAAATAGACATCATTAAACATAATATGAAAGGATTTTCTGGTAAAATAATCGTCACCACAAGAAACGAAATACTGCTAATAATTCCAATCTCAAGTCCCCATTTTATAAGGCTTTGGTTGCTAACCTTCAGAGCAATACGCTGAATCAAGAAAGAACCAAGAATATAGAGAAAGGTGACGCTCGACATATAATAACCGAAAGAGGAGGGGGGAATACGGAGTTGTTTGATAAATACAAAAGGGGCTGCAGCGACAAAACACCATTGACCTGCGAAAAGCACACTATGTAAAATTGCATAGGTTCTAAAAGTACGGTTACGGTAAAGCTTTAGATAAGGTTTAAAAATAGACCGAAGGGCTAAACTTTTTTGATTTTTTACATGGAATTTCAGGGTAGACGGCTTTAATGTTTCAGGAAGCTTATAGAGAAACAAGATAAAAACCAGACTACCCCATATTGCTATAAATATAAAAGTGGCTTGCCATCCAAAAAAAACCGTGAGATACCCTCCTATAACAGGTGCTACAGCAGGGGCTACAGTAAGAACAACTGCTAGACGAGAAAGCATTTGAGTACATTTTTCTCCATTAAAAAGATCATTAATGATGACAAGGCCCAGCGCCATGCTTGCACCTCCTCCACACCCTTGCAGAAAACGGAATAAAATCAACACATAGATATTGGGTGCAAAGATACAGGACATTGTAAAAACTAAGAAAATTACCATCCCCCCTAGAATAAGAGGTCTTCTACCATAAACATCCGAAACAGGCCCATAAATCAATCCCGAAAGGCAGAGTCCAAGAGAATTTAAGGGCAGTGTGATTTGGGCTAAGTCTGAAGTGGTTACATAATAGTCACATATTGTAGGTAATGCAGGAATGTAAAGATGCGATGACATTAAAACTAAAGACATAGCAAGAGTGGACATGAGAGGGGTTAAACGCGAGTCTGATTTATGCATCATAAATATCTTGTGAGATGTGTGAGTCTTTGAATATTGCGCTATTTTTCATGGGTTTTAAGCACCCGGTTTTCAATAAAATGGTTTTGACTGCAGGAAATTGTCTTTATTAATGGCATAAGGTTTTTGCCCTTACTGACGGTCAGGAGTATAGGAAGTTGTCTGTTAGAATGAATAAATAATAAAATAATACGTTTGTGCAAGGCGAGGAGGTTACTTTCAACATGCATAATTATTTTTCAAGTTAAGCATTTAACGTTCATAAGTTAATTCATAACAGTATTTTTCGTATAGTTAAATTATAAAATCAATGTTTTTAAAGGTGGGTACTTAACATTTTCCCTCTCTTTCATGGTTTGCTGACCAAGCTTATGGGGTCTTTAAATATGGCTGATTATAATAATAAAACTGACAGTTTTTGAAAAAGGGTTTTGTCACCTGAACTTTACTCGGTCTGCCGTCAAAAAGGAACCGAATGTGCCTTTACAGGAGAATTTGATAAATTCTACGAAGATGGGATTATTATTGTGCCTGTTGTGGTGGCGATTACCCATTATTTGATTCATCTGTCAAATTTAATGCTGGAACGGGGTGGCCAAGTTTTTGGTTAGCGATAAATGGGCCTGTAAGGTATAAGACCGATAAAATCTTGTTCATAAAACGTAAAGAGGTTTTGTGCAAGCGCTGGAGGACACATGTAGTTCGTATCTTTAATGAGGGGTTACAG
>JACVCA010000126.1 GCA_016742295.1 Alphaproteobacteria bacterium
CATCATGATCAAATTTAATACCCCTCACTTTTGGTATCATCCTAGGTTGAAGGGGTGGCAAAAATGCTTGATTCCTCTCAGCTATCTCTATCAGTGGGGAGCACAATGCCGACATGCTTGTGTTATTCCCCGAAAAATTAACCTTCCTATCATTTGCATTGGCAATTTAGTCATGGGAGGTGCGGGGAAAACGCCAACTGCTCTTGCGCTCGCTTCCTGGCTTCGTGAAAAAGGCTATAACGTTCATTTCTTTACCCGTTGTTTTGGCTGGTTTGAACATTGTCCTGTGAGCGTCGACTTGCAACGCCATACTTCCAATCAAGTGGGAGATGAAGCTCTCTTATTAGCAAAAGCTGCCCCCACCTGGGTCAGCAGAGATCGCATTCAGGGGGCTAAAGCAGCACAGGCCGCAGGTGCTCAACTGTTAATTATGGATGACGGCTTCCAAAACCCTTCCCTCTTCAAAGATCTTTCATTAGTCGTTGTGGACGGCCAACAAGGGCTTGGCAACCAACACGTATTTCCCGCTGGGCCCCTCAGGGAATCTTTAGCTACAGCCTTAAGGCGAGCTCATGGAATTGTGATGATTGGGCAGGATAAATATAAGATTTCTACTCTACTGTCTCAATTGCCTGTTCTATCGAGCGTTATGCATGCTACTCCTGATTCCATGCAATGGCTCATTCAAAAACCCATAATTGCCTTTGCAGGGCTGGGTTATCCAGAAAAATTCTTTTATTCTTTAAGGCAACATGGAGGGAACCTTATTGCAACAAAAGAATTCCCGGATCATCATCCTTATACAATTGAAGATTTAGAACCTTTAATTGCACAAGCTGAAAAAAATGAGTCCTGGCTTGTGACAACTGAAAAAGATATGGTTCGCGTACCAAAGGCATTGCAATCTCATCTTAAAGTCTTCAAAATTACCCTTAAATTTAAATCAGACTCTTTATTGGAAAGTTTTTTAAAGCCAGTTTTATGATGAAACGTTATCTTCGAAATTTCATAAAGCGAATCTTTAGGCACCCGCTCGAAGCTATTGCTGTCTATAGTGCTTATCTCATCTCAATTTCTCTTCCCTTAGAACGTGCGTCTGCTGCTTTCGGATGGTTAGCTCGTAATGTAACCCGTATTTCAGGCGAAAATAAAATTGCTCGACGCAATTTAAATTTCGCTTTTCCTGAAAAAAGTGCAAAAGAAATCAACCTAATTATCAAGAAGGTATGGGATAATTTTGGACGTATAATGGGTGAATACGGTCATCTTAAAAATATCAATATTTATAATGATTCTAGGTTTGAAGTGATCGGGGCCGATATTATTGATCAACTTCGGGATGACGGTAAGCCAGCGATTATTTTTGCGGCCCATCTCGCCAGTTGGGAAGTCGCCATTATGGCTGCAAAGCAAAGGGGATTAAAACTCGCTCAGCTTTATCGGACGTTCAATAATCCTATTGTCGATTGGCTGATTATGTATGTGCAACGCCAAATTGGTCATGAAGTTTTAACCAAAGGCAGTGTTGATGCACGTAAGCTTCTAGCCGTCCTTAAACGCGGTGAGCACCTTTTCATGCTTGTTGACCAAAAACATAATGGAGGAATTCCAGTTCCTTTTTTGGGTCGCAATGCGATGACAGCTCCTGCTGCTGGTCGATTAGCCCTCCAACTTGATTGTCCTCTTGTCCCTGCCCGCGTTGAGCGCCTAGGAGGCTTCAAATTCCGTATTACCTTTTACCCACCATTAACCCTCCCTAAAATTGAGGATAAGAACCAAGCTGTATTTGCAATTATGAGCCAAGTCAATGATATCATTGGATCATGGGTCAAAGCACAGCCAGAACAATGGCTGTGGCTTCATAATCGCTGGCCAAAATAAGTCCTTATAAACTAATCTTACATTTCAATGAAATATTATCTGGTAGGGGCTGTAACCTGTCCCCAAGCAGAGGCGGATCCGTAAGTATAGGATGCTAATCTCTCTTTTGTCATCCACCGCCTAGTGAGGCTTATTATTTATAAAAGAATCTCAGCTTCTCTTAACCCCTAGCTCTATTTTTAGCTTACAGGCTCCTTCTCTACCTTGATTAGGATAGTTTGTTATACTCATTTTTATAAGCACAATGAATTGACAGAAACCCAATCACTCCACTTATCATTAGATAAAAAGCTGGTGAGGTTGTTAAGCCTGTCAAATGCACAAGACAGGTAGCAATGAGAGGAGTAGTCCCTCCTAATACTGCCCCTCCTAAGGCATAGCCAAGTCCCATTCCACTATGCCGTTCTTTAACAGGGAAGAAGGTTGTTAAAAGCGCAGAATTAGGAGCTGTATAAGCAGCGCCAATAATACTAAGTACCAACTGAAATACCATAATATTTTGAAGCGAAAATTCTACATCAAGTAACTTAAACATAGGATAAGAAATGAGAAAAAGTGCTATGCAAGAGCTACTCATTACCTTTTCTTTGCCAACTTTATCGGCAAGCCAACCCATAACTGGAAGTAAGAGCGTCCAAGTAAGATTAACTCCCAAGTTTACAAGCATAATTTCTGAAAGTGCCAAATTTAGTTTTGTGAAGAGTAAGACATTCATATAAACCGAGACAATGTAAAATGTAATCAATGATGTACCCCCAACCCCTATAGTACACAGCAGGTTTCGCTTTTGCGTTTTTAGAATTTCTAACAAAGGATACTTATCCAGTTTTTTGAGCTTTCTGGTTGCCTCGAAAGCAGGGCTTTCAGCAACGCGCGTTCGAATATAATACCCTATCAATCCTATAAAGGAACCAATCAAAAAAGGGATTCTCCACCCCCACTCCGGCATAAAAGAAAGAGTGCAAATATAACCTATTAATGTGCCTAATACTCCGCCTGCAATGCCTGAAGAACACAAAATTCCACTTATAAAGGCACTTTGCTTTCCTTCAGAATGTTCAATTACAAAAACAGCAGCACCACTATATTCCCCCCCTACACACAACGCTTGCAGCAAACGACAAAGAAGAAGAATAAAAGGGGCAGCCATCCCGATAACTTCGTAAGTTGGGAGGATACCAATAATAAAAGTTGGGACTGTGACAAGAACGATCGCAAAGGCTAAAGCATAGCGTCGACCAAATTTATCCCCTATATGGCCAAAAAATACCCCTCCTAAAGGCCGCATTAAAAAACCTGCTGCGAACGTCACTAAACTTGCCATAATTGAGATTTTAGGATTTTCAGTGGGAAAGAATAAGGGTGCAAGTTTTACAGCAAAAAAACCATATAACATAACATCATAATATTCGAGTGCATTTCCTATCGTGGCGGCAAAAATAGCTTTATAACGAGAAATCATCATGTCTCCTTTTTTAAAAGGCAGGAAGTTTTAACTCATTCCTTTATAAATCTATTACATATTTTTACCCAATACTATTTTTAAAGCGATCTCTCTCAAAAGGAGGGGCCGCTCTTTGCCATTTATTGAAGAAACAAGGGACTTATACAGTATTATCAAGTTAGCCAAATCTTGACTTTCAGTTTAAATAAAAACTGCTAAAAATATAATAATTTTATCTTTGGGTTAATTATATGTTTAAAGCTAATTAACTTTACGGTGCCAGTTTAAAAGTTTGTGGTCAACTCTCATTCAACAACCTTACTGATTTTATTTGTTGCTTCTATTAGTCTTTTTAAGACTTCTTCAGGGGAGTCATTTTTGTCCAAAACCCTCGTATGCTGAATGCCACAAAGATCAGCAGGACCGGAAAAATATTGCGAAAACATAGCTTCTTTTCGTCCATTTGCTTCATAGATTACCCCCATAGAAGCCATTTTATAATTGCTAAAATCTTTTTTATCTTCTCTAAATACTTTAAAGGTTTGAGTGTGTTGTTGCATTATATCCTTTAAGTTTTCTAAAAATGTTGGAGCTGAAATATTCAGACCACGATAGACCTGAAGAGTGATGATTTGAGACCATTTCTGTTCATCTTCTCGTTTAGCGATAAACTCCATCATCTCACTGGGAATTCTCTGTAAGCACCTATAATCTTCAGATATTTCTACAGAAAGAGAAACCTTATTTTTACCCAGGTGATTTATAGGTAACATAATAAATAGGCGTTTGATTTTTTCTTCTGCTCTTGATTGCTCAGAATCATTCGAGTTCTTATGAAAAGGTTGCGTATTTGGGTGATTTCCAATGTTCTCCGCTTCTAATCCCTGCTTAAAAAGGTAAATACCAGCCCCTATTGTTGTTCCTAAAGCACTTACAACAATCAATGGACGTTTAAAAGGTCTTATTGCTCGAAAATTCCAGGGAGAACTTTGGCGCCCAGTACTATAGGAACGTGATAAAGTAGGAGTAGCCTTGAATTGGAATGTAGAATAATTTTTTTTGCGATTGAGATCAGTTTCCAAGAAACTCTTATCAATTATGTAAGAAGACGACAGGCTGTTTGAGCTTGCATATGTGGCAGAGAAAGAAGATGTCAATAAAATAAGAGATAAAAAAAAGTATTTTATTCTTTTCATAAATAATTTCCTCCCTAATTTTTATCAAAAAAGTAAACCATAAAAAAAATAAAAAAGCTAGGAGCATTATTGCGGGAGCGTTGCCATAACGGTGTTGTCACGTTAACTTATTTTAGAAGAATTGCTCATAAAATTAAACCCTCAACTAGAAAAGATCTAAGCACCGGGCTTTAAATATTAGGTATTAAAGTACTCAACCATAGCATATTCCTACCTAAAC
>JACVCA010000127.1 GCA_016742295.1 Alphaproteobacteria bacterium
GCATTACAATCCATGCAGCCCGTCCTGGCATTGTGATTGGTAAAAAAGGTGCCGATATTGATAAGCTTAAAAATGAGCTTTCTAAGATGATGAACAGCGAAGTTCAACTCAATATTCTTGAAATTCGTAAAGCGGAACTTGATGCGCATCTTGTGGCTGAAAACATTGCTCAACAAATTGAGCGCCGGGTCGGGTACAAGCGAGCTATGAAGCGTGCAATCCAAGCAGCGATGCGTCTTGGGGCCCAAGGGATTCGTATTAAGTGTGGGGGCAGACTTGGCGGAGCTGAAATTGCGCGTACAGAAGAGTATAGAGAAGGCCGGGTGCCACTTCATACTCTACGTGCTGATGTTGATTACGGGGTTGGTACAGCCTTTACAACGTATGGGGCTTGTGGTGTGAAAGTGTGGATCTTTAAGGGCGAAATTATGGCTCATGATCCCATGGCCCAGGAAAAAAGAATGCAAGAATTACAAGCAAATCGTTAGTGTGGTAGGTAACTGAGCTATGATGAGTCCAAAGAAAACTAAGTTTCGTAAAGCTTTTAAAGGCCGTATCCATGGTCAAGCCAAAGGAGGGACAACCCTTAACTTTGGGGCTTTTGGGCTAAAGGCTGTTTCTCCGGAGAGAGTGACTGCAAGGCAGATTGAAGCTGCAAGGCGTGCGATTACACGTCATATTCGTAGGACTGGACGGGTATGGATCCGTATTTTTCCTGACGTTCCTGTCAGTCAGAAGCCTGCTGAGGTACGTATGGGAAGTGGTAAAGGAACGCCAGAATTTTGGGTGTGCCGCGTTAAGCCGGGTCGTATCATGTTTGAACTTGATGGAGTGCCCGAAGATTTAGCGCGTCGTGCATTTGAGCTTGCAGCGGCTAAGCTGCCAAATGCAACGCGCTTTGTAACACGTATCGGTTGAGGATTATTAAGATGTCTTTGATAAGTGAGCTTAGGAAAAAGTCTAAAAAAGATTTAGTTGAGGATGCGCGTTCATTAAAGCAAGAGCAAATGAACCTTCGTTTTCAAAAAGCATATGGTCAACTTGAGTCTCCAGCACGTATTCGTACTGTTCGTCGACAAATTGCGCGGATCAAGACATTATTAAGTCAAAACAATCGTGAAGGAGCCAAAAATGCCTAAGCGTGAATTTCAAGGTCTCGTTGTTAGCGATAAAGCAGATAAAACGGTTGTCGTTCAAGTCGACCAGATGGTGCAGCATCCAAAGTACAAGAAATTCATTAAAAGAACGCGGAAATTTGTTGCGCATGATGAGAAAAATGAGATAAAAACAGGTCAAACAGTTGTAATTCAAGAATGCCGCCCCATTTCAAAGCGGAAATCTTGGCTTGTTGTATCAAGCAAGGCATAAGGTGGTAAGAGGAAGTTAAAATGATTCAGATGCAAACAAATCTTGAAGTTGCCGATAATTCCGGTGCGCGCCGTGTGCAGTGTATCAAGGTGCTTGGTGGCTCTAAGAAAATGACCGCAACTGTTGGCGATATTATTGTTGTCTCTATTAAAGATGCAATTCCGCGGGGTAAGGTTAAGGCCGGTGAAGTTCGTAAAGCTGCTATTGTTCGAACAACTTATCCAATCCGGAGACCGGATGGAACGATTATACGTTTTGATACCAATGCAGCAGTGTTGATTAATAATAATGGTGAGCCAATTGGTACTCGTATATTTGGCCCTGTAACTCGTGAATTGCGAGGTAAAGGTTTCATGAAAATTATTTCTCTTGCGCCAGAGGTGTTGTAATGCAACCAAAATTTAAGGTGCGTAAAGGCGATCAAGTTATTGTCACTGCAGGCAAAGATTCAGGGCGCAAAGGTGAAGTTATTAAAGTGCTGCTTAAGGACGCACGTTTGCTTGTTCGCGGCATTAATGTGTTGAAACGCCATACAAAGCCTTCTGCCGAAAATCCAGAGGGAGGAATTGTACAAAAAGAAGCTTCGATCCATATTTCAAATGTCCAGCTGGTTGATCCCGAATCAGGACTTGCGACACGTGTAGGTTACAAAATATTGAAAGATGGGAAGAAAGTGCGCTTTGCTAAGCGTTCTGGTCAAGTCATTGATAAAAATTAGGATCAAATATGTCTCGTTTACGTGAATATTATAATAGCACACTTCAGCCTGAATTGCTGAAAACGCTAGGTTGTAAAAACATTATGCAGGTCCCACGCCTTCAAAAGATCATTATTAATATGGGGGTTGGTGCGGCTGCGCAAGATAGCAAGAAGTTACAATCTGCCGTTTCGGAACTCGAGCTGATTGCAGGACAAAAGCCTGTGATCACCCGTGCGAAAAAATCAATTGCAGGGTTTAAGCTTCGCGCAGGGATGCCTATTGGTTTGAAAGTAACTTTACGTAAAGCTAAGATGTATGAGTTTTTAGATCGCCTTGTGACTATAGCTTTGCCCCGTGTAAGGGACTTCCGGGGCATTTCTAGCAAGAGTTTTGATGGCCGGGGAAACTATGCACTGGGTATAAAAGAGCAGATCATTTTTCCAGAAGTAAATTATGATAAAATTGATCAGGTGCGTGGTATGGATATCGTCTTTGTAACAAGCGCAGAGACTGATGCAGATGCCCATGCCCTTTTACAAGGCTTTAACATGCCTTTCACAAAGTAATCGAGTAAGCGAATATGGCAAAATTAAGTGCAATCGAAAAAAATAAAAATAGGCAAAACCTTGTCAATAAGTATGCTGCAAGGCGTAAGAAGCTTAAGGCAATGATAAAAGATACTTCAGTTTCTGCTGAGGATAAATTTGAAGCCCGTTTCAAGCTTGCTGAATTGCCTCGTAATAGTGCACGTAACCGTCTACGCAATCGTTGTTTGTTGTCAGGGCGGCCGAGAGGAACATATCGTAAATTTCAACTATCAAGAATTGCTTTGCGTGATTTGGCATCCCAAGGTTTAATTCCTGGTATGACAAAAGCAAGCTGGTAGAGGATAAAGTATTATGTCGATAAGTGATCCAATTGCAGATATGCTCACACGTATTCGGAATGCACAAAAAGTGAAAAAAGCAGAAGTTTTATCACCTGCATCTAAAGAACGTATTAACGTCCTTGAGGTTTTGAAGCGTGAAGGGTATATTCGTGGATATTCAAGTTATGAGATTAGACCCAATATTAAAGAAATTAAGATAGAGCTTAAGTATCGTGATGACGAGCCTGTCATTCATGAAGTTAAGCGTATATCAAAGCCTGGTCGTAGAGTATATGCAAGCATAAAAGACTTGCCATATGTTTGGAATGGGCTGGGAATTTCTATTGTCTCAACGTCGAAGGGCGTTATGTCTGATAGTGAAGCGCGCAAAGCCAATATTGGCGGCGAAATTTTATGTAACGTGTTTTAAGGGTAGATCATGTCTCGCGTTGGAAAACATGCAGTTTCTCTCCCCTCAGGCGTTCAATGCCAGATTTCAGGAGAAAACCTTACTCTAAAAGGTAAGTTAGGTCAGTTAAGTATGGTACTCTCGCCACTCGTTAATGTTAAAGCAAGCGAGTCAGAGATTACTGTTACGCCTACATCTGAGAGCAAAGAATCTCGAATGATGTGGGGGACAGCAAGAAATTTGCTTGCTAATTTGGTCAAAGGGGTAAGTGTTGGTTTTGAGCGTAAACTCGAAATTAATGGCGTAGGTTATAGGGCTGCAATGCAGGCGAGTGATCTTGTCTTGCAACTTGGTTATAGCCATGAGATACGTTACCCTGTTCCGCAAGGGATTAAGATTACATGTGAAAAGCCAACTTCAATTTTAGTTGAAGGTATGGATAAACAAAGAGTTGGCCAAGTTGCAGCTGAGATTCGTTCTTACCGTAAGCCTGAACCTTATAAAGGCAAAGGCATCCGGTTCGAAGATGAATATGTAGTTCGCAAAGAAGGCAAAAAGAAGTAGGTAGATCAATGAGTCGACAACATGGTTTTCAGCGTCGTAAACAGCGTGTGCGTTCAAGCTTGGCGAAGAAGTCTTATGGCAGGCCTCGCTTGTCCGTTTTTAGATCCAACTGCAATATGTATGTACAATTGATTGATGATACAGCACGTAGGACCATTGCTTGTGCTTCAACTCTTGAAAAAGAGTGTAAGACTAAACTAAAGTCAACCTGTGGGATTGAGGCTGCTCAGATAGTAGGCAAGCTCATTGGTGAACGTGCCATCAAAGCAGGTATCAAAGAAGTTGTCTTTGATCGGGGTGGTTACTTATACCATGGTCGGGTTAAGGCGTTAGCTGAAGCGGTTCGTGAAACTGGATTATCATTTTAGGGGTTTTCAAGATGTCGAATAATATGCATAGCGATAAGCCCCAACGTAGTGATGAGGAAATTATTGAAAAGCTTGTGAGCATTAACCGGGTTGCAAAAGTTGTAACTGGGGGTCGCAGGTTCAGTTTTTCCGCACTTGTCGTTGTAGGGGATGGACGTGGTCGTGTTGGGTATGGATCGGGAAAATCTCGTGAAGTTCCGGAAGCGATTAAAAAGGCAACTGAATGTGCAAAGAAAAGTATGATCAAAGTTCCACTTCGTGAAGGGCGAACATTGCATCATGACGTCCTAGGACGTTTTGGAAGCGGACACGTTAAAATGCGTGCGGCTCCTGCAGGAACGGGAATTATTGCTGGTGGCCCGATGCGAGCGGTTTTTGAAGCATTAGGGATACAAGATGTGGTGACTAAATCCATAGGAAGCTCTAATCCTCATAACATGTTGCGTGCAACATTTC
>JACVCA010000128.1 GCA_016742295.1 Alphaproteobacteria bacterium
GTGTCATGCCTTCCCAGGGGCTGAGAAAATCAAAATCACGAAAGGCTTGGGGTAGTTGGACAGGTTCATAAACGACTCGCATTTGCTCAGGATCATAGCGCATTTCCAGATACCCCGTTAGCGGAAAATCCTTGCGTAATGGATGGCCTTCAAATCCGTAATCTGTCAAAAGCCGCCTTAAATCTGGATGACCAGAAAATGTGACACCATACATATCCCACACTTCCCGCTCAAACCAATTAGCAGCTTTAAATAAGCCGGTAACCGATGGCACAGATAGCCCTTCAGCTGTTTCAATTTTGATGCGGATCCGACGGTTAAATCTCAAGCTCAAAAGATGATAAACGACTTCAAAACGCAAAGATTTTTCAGGATAATCAACCCCGCAAATATCAATTAACTGTTTGAATTGTAAGTCAGCAGCAACGCGCAGGAAGGTCAGAACGTTTGCACTTGCTTCACGCGGAACATGAATTGAAAGCTCTCCTAAGCGGACTTCTGCATCGAGCAGATCTTGCTTGAGTGACTTTGCAATCCGTTCACCCAACTCTTTGAGTTGATTTGCCATTGAGGATCCTACTTCCCTTTTATGAGATTTTTCTTCCTTGCGAGTATTAGAGTAAATTGGAACAAGAGTAAACGTTGATTATGAAAAATTTGATATTAACGTTAATAAGGGCTGTATTTCATGATAAATGGGCCTTAGGAAGTTTTTGAACCCTCCTAAGACCTCATAATTTTAATTAATGGAAGGCTTTTTGGCTTTAACAGCAACACTATACCTGTTTTGTTTTAATTCATCTTCCGATAATTCAAAAGGTACCTTCTCACCATCATTTCCAATATAATAGGCATCTTCAATATCAAACCCTTGAGCCTTAAATATATGGGTCAAACTTTCAGGATTAAAAAAATGCATTATGGTATGCACATGTCGCTTTGCTATATATCCCTCTGAATCTGTCGTCTCTGCTATCCACTTTATATCCGTTTGGCCTTCACCATAAAGTCCATGTTTTTCAGAGGATGGAGGCGTTTCTTCTTGTTCACTTATAAAAGGGAGAGCTTGCCCGTCCTCTATTCTTATATTACTCTGTTTACCTGTAAACTCATAACGTCGATAGATTGTCCTATTGAGGAACATATAACCCGGACATTCAATACCTTTAGCTTTATTTTCATAAAAAAGTTCAACGGCACTCGGAATTGAACCTGCCGAATGCGCTGTCGCATACACTATACCTCCTGGTTTTGTCACTTGAAATAATATGGATACCAACTCTTTAGCTTGGGTTGGCGCCATCAAGTGAATAATATTTCCAGCCCAACAGTAATCATAGTGTTCCTTATATTCTTGCTTATCTTTCAATCTAAAGGCATTAAATGTTAATACCTTACAAAGAGAGGCTATTGTCTCTCCTTCTGCAAGAAACTCTTTGGCCCCACCCACCTTCTGCCTCAGGGCCTCATAGGTTGGTTTTTGTTGTTCTAATGCATGAACTTTTCCTCCAGCAATAAGTGCATTACGTGTCATGAACCCATGGCCTGCACCCACATCAATTGTTTGAGGACGTTTATGTGTACTTTCATACATTTCTTTTATTAATTGCAAATAATCTCGTTGGGCTGCATTTACATAAGCCATGCTAAAACCGTAATCTCCATTATCGTCTGGATTATTTTCGATTTTGGTATGAGTTTCTCCATCAATCAAGTCCCTGATTTTGGTTAGAGTTGACTCGTCATGCAACCGGGCTGGGACCCATTGTTTGATACTCTCCAATGTATCTTTATCTTCTTCATCCGAGGCTATGCTAGAATTTTGATTGATAAACCCAAATATTAATAAACATATAATTTTAATAAAATGATATTTATGCATGTTTGAGCTCCTAAAAAAGTTGATTCATAATAACATGGGATGTCAAATTAACATTTTGATATTTTGTTAGTATATAAATACAATAGACAGGTCAATAAAAATAATTAAATAAATAGGCAAAATAATAGTCCTAAAAAGACTCGTTGCAGGGACATCGACCTTAAATTATTATCTGATAAAAATGACCGAGACTTCATAAATTTCTATGGCAGAAACTCCACCTTCTCAACCTTCCCTCACCCTGCTTGAACAGGGCACAGCAACCATTATAAGTTACGTTAAGACTTTGCCTGGAAAACCAGGAGTTTATCGGATGCTCAATGCCAAAGGCAATGTGCTTTATGTAGGCAAAGCCAAAGATCTAAAAAAGCGTGTCAGCAGTTATATTCAAACCAGTAAACTACCAAACCGTCTTCAACGCATGGTTGCTGAAACCACTGCAATGGAGTTTGTAATTACGCACACTGAAGCAGAAGCTTTGCTTCTTGAAGCCAATCTAATTAAAAAGTTTTACCCCCCTTATAATATTTTACTGAAAGACGGCAAAAGTTTTCTTTACCTTTATATTCAAAAAAATCATCCCTGGCCAAAAATCGGAAAACATCGGGGCCCTCTTCAAGTTGATGCCGATTACTATGGCCCTTTTGCCTCTGCAGATGCTGTTGAAGAAACCTTAACTACGATGCACCGGGCCTTCCTTTTACGCTCGTGCACGGATCATGTCTTTACAAGCCGCACAAGACCTTGTTTACAATATCATATTAAACGATGTAGTGCGCCCTGTGTAAGGTGGGTTAGCTCAGAAGTTTATCAAACTTATCTTTCGCAAGCGCGCGCTTTTCTTCAAGGTAAAAGTAATCTGATTCAAAAAGAACTTGCAGACCAGATGCTTGCGTTTAGTAATAAGCAAAATTACGAACAAGCTGCTACATTTCGTGATCGTATTCGTGCCCTTACCAAGATTCAGTCTCAGCAATCAATCAATATTCCTCAACTTGAAGATACCGATGTCTTAGCTATTCATCAAGAAGCTGGGCAAAGCTGTGTCCAAGTATTCTTTTTTCGTAATGGCAGCAATTACGGTAGTGGTGCCTTCTTTCCCCGGCATGATCGGCAAGAAACAATTGAGAAAGTTCTTGGAGCTTTTATCGGACAATTTTATGCAGGCCAAATTCCTCCTAAATTGATTTTGATAAATTATCCTCTTGAAGAACAAACGCTTTTAGAAAGCGCTTTAAGCCAAAGCGCGGATCATAGTGTAAGAATTCAAATCCCAAGCCGCGGTAAGAAAAAAGATTTGGTGAGCCATGCGGCTGATAATGCAAAAGAAGCTTTAAGGCGAAAACTTGCCGAAAGCACTACTCAATTACGTCTGTTAAAAGATTTGGAACGTCTGTTTCATATTGAAGGACCCTTAGAGCGGATTGAAGTTTATGACAACAGCCATATTCAAGGAGCTCACGCTATTGGAGCAATGATTGTCGCAGGGCCGGAAGGTTTTGTTAAAAAGGCTTACCGTAAATTTAATATTAAAACCGCCGGTCAAGGTGGCATTACCCCGGGAGACGATTATGGAATGATGCGCGAAGTCTTTTCGCGTCGTTTTCGCAAATCTCTCTCACAAGATTATGAAGAGCACACATTACCCGACCTTATTATTGTTGATGGAGGTAAGGGACAGTTAAGTTCAACTCTTGAAATTTTAGCTGACCTTGGCTTAAGTCAAATTCCTTTGGTTGCAATTGCTAAAGGAGCTGCTCGTATTCCAGGAGAAGAACGGTTTTTCCTTCCCAATCAACCTGAATTGCAGCTGGATCCTAAAGATCCTGCTTTTTACTTTATCCAACGCTTAAGAGATGAAGCACATCGCTTTGCTATTGGCACCCATAGAAAAAAACGCGCTAAAGCTTTGGGGCAGTCTATGCTTGATGCAATTGCAGGAATTGGAAATGCACGTAAACGTGCCCTCTTGCGTCATTTCGGCTCTGCAGTTAGTGTAAGCCAAGCAGCAATCACCGATTTAGCGAATGTTGAAGGGATTAGTTTAAATCTTGCCAAAAAGATTTATCGTCATTTTCACTCAAAGGAATAACAAAATATAGACTAGGAATACTTGATGATTCAAACGCTGCCAAACTTGCTAACACTTTCAAGGATTATTGCAATTCCTGTCGTTGTAGCCTTGCTTTATCTGCCAGGGCGTATTTGGGATTGGATGGCTGCCGGGATTTTTATACTTGCTTGTGTAACAGATTTTCTAGATGGATATTTTGCACGTGCTTGGCAACAAACCAGTTCATTTGGTCGTGTACTTGATCCTATTGCCGATAAGCTTCTTGTGGCATCGTGCCTGCTTGTTTTGGTGGATCTCAATAGTATACGAGGCATCTCTCTTATTCCTGCCCTTATTATTTTATGTCGCGAAATTTTAGTTTCTGGACTACGTGAGTTTTTGGCTGAACTTCAGGTTCCCCTTCCGGTCAGTCGGCTTGCAAAATGGAAAACCGGCATTCAAATGATTGCCTTAAGTTGTCTATTAATTGGTGAAGATTCGTGGAATGCCATCCCTACACAAACAGTGGGCCTTGCAGGATTATGGTTTGCTGCTCTTCTTACATTAATTACTGGGTATGATTATTTAACTGCAGGCCTTCAACACATGGCTTCTCAGGAAGATGAATAAGGGTTGCGCATTCATTTTATTATGTGTATATCAAACGTTATCACAAGGGGCGCTTAGCTCAGCGGGAGAGCGTTACGTTGACATCGTAAAGGTCACTGGTTCAATCCCAGTAGTGCCCACCATTTGAAGCCTATTCTCCTCCCTTTTATAACTCTCCCTTATGG
>JACVCA010000129.1 GCA_016742295.1 Alphaproteobacteria bacterium
TAAAAGGGAAACTTTTATCCTGTCAAGCTAAACTATGTAAAGTGAAAATTGATTATTATAAAGGATTGATTTTGCGTGAAGGTATATGGGGAACTTATAAAGATGAAATTATTAAATAATAGGTCATACCTAAAGAAAATTAACCTCTCCTAATTGTTAGACTTACCGTTGACGTCAAGCATCGATAAGTTGTAAATATAGGCAATGAACCCATATGAAGCCAAACAATGAATAACCAATTCCAATCTTTTGATCTTATTTTTCTTGCCGCAATTGCGGGATATTTGATCTACAGACTATATAGCGTGCTAGGTCAACGAGGAAGTAATACCGTTGATTTTGAACCTCTTCAAAATAAGCCCAATAATGTTATTCGGTTGAAGAAAAATAAAAAGCCAGGCATTATTATTGAACATGAAGACATTGAGCTGCAAGGCATTAAACAAATTCAAAAGGCTGATCCAAACTTCAATGTCGAGGAATTTCTTAAGGGTGCTCAAATAGCCTTTGAGATCATTGTGACTGCCTTTAATCAAGGGGACAAAGAAAGGCTTAAACCCCTCCTTGATCCTCATCTTTACAAGCATTTTATAAAAATTATTACCCAAGCTGAGAAAGCTGGTGAAATTTGGGATCATTCTTTAGTGCGTATTCAATCTGCAGCGATCGAGCACGCTAGGCTTTCAGGGTTAACAGCTTTAATTACGGTTAAGTTTGTTTCTGAACAGATCCATGTTATTCGTGATAGTGATGAAAAAATCCTTGAAGGCGACCCCGATCAAATTGAAAAAATTTCAGATTTTTGGACATTTTCTCGCGATACAACTTCACGAGATCCAAATTGGTTATTATCAAATACAGACACCCCTTCTTAGAGCAGGGTTCGTTATCATGACGTTACTTTCTTTTGTAGCATGTGAACTACCTTCGCCTTCTATAAAGTTGAGTTTAAGAGAAGTTAGCTACAATAATCTACCAGGGTGGGGGCAGGATTCTCTAGTAGAAGTTTATCCTGCTCTCACAAAAACCTGTTTAGAAATTTCTACCTTAAATATTTCCATGATTGGAGACAGGGAGGTGGGTAGTTGGCAACCATTTTACAAGGCATTAACTGGGCTTAAAAGTCCAACCTCTAGCGAAATTCAAGAGGTTTTCCAGAATTATCTTGTACCTTATCAAGTGCAATTTGGGTCTCAATCTAAGGGACTCTTTACAGGATATTATGAACCACAATTGCGAGGATCGCGGGTTAAAACAGACCGTTATAATATTGCAATTTATGCAAGACCAGGTGATCTTATTATGATTGAGGATTTGGGTGCTTTCCGCAATGAACTTAAAGGAATACGGATTGCTGGTTACAATGAAAAAGGACATTTAAAGCCCTATCCAACCCGTGCTGAAATTGAAAATGGTGTACTCAAAGGACAAGGGATTGAGCTTGTCTGGGTTGACGATTTTGTTGATGCTTATTTTATGGCTATTCAGGGATCGGGATGTATCTTGTTTGAAGATGGTAGCAAAATCCATTTAGGGTACGCAGGGACCAATGGTCATGCATATACTTCTATTGGAAAAATTCTGATAGAGCGAGGAGAGTTTACCGTTAAAACTGTCACAATGCAGTCAATCCGTGCTTGGCTTTCAGATTATCCAGAAAAAGCAAAGGATCTATTACAACAGAACCAATCTTTTGTTTTCTTTCGAGAGCTTCCTGAAGGGAAGCCTGTTGGTGCGCAAGGTTTAACTTTGACACCTAAGCGTAGTTTAGCCGTGGATCGGACGTATATCCCATTAGGGTTGCCTTTATGGTTAGATATTGAACATCCGGATACCACCCAACAGAAATTACAGCAATTAGTAATTGCTCAAGATACGGGGGGTGCAATTAAGGGGCCTATTCGAGGAGATTTTTATTGGGGTAGTGGCCCTGAAGCTGGTGCGCTTGCTGGGATTATGAAATCACAAGGTAGTTACTATCTCTTCTTACCCAGACCTCTTAGCTGACCTTGACTCGATTTCGTAAACCCTCTGAAATTTTCCAACTTGATGACCAGGACCGTAAGGATTGGCAGCAGTATACCCAAAGGGTAAAGCGGCTTAAAAGTTCAAATAGAATAATTAAGAAAAGACCTTTTAGAACAAGAATAAAGATAAATCCCCATACAATAGACGCAGAATTTATTCCTGCTTTACAACCACGAGGGCCCAGGAGAGGTAAAAGTCATATCCATTTTCAAGCATGCCTGGATTTACATGGAATGACTCAAGACCAGGCTTATGAAAAAGTTGTAAATTTTATTGCCCAATCTCAGGCTCAGCATTTTAAGTGGGTATTAATCATTACCGGGAAAGGACGAGCACATACAACACTATGGTGGGAAAATTTAGGCATTTTGAAAAATTTGGTACCTCGTTGGCTGAATGAAGCTCCCAACCGTGAACTCGTAGAAACTTACCAACATGCGAGTTTGCAAGATGGCGGGGAAGGCGCTTTATATGTGATGTTGAAACGTTCTTAAAAAGAGAGATTTTTTTTCAAAATTTACTTTTATGAACAATTGCATTGTTACATTGACGCTCGGAACCTCATAGCTCCTTATACTTCATTGCGGTTTCGCCCTCAACAAATGCCTCGCCCTCTTATCATAGAAGCGAGTTTCGAAAGAGATTTAAAAGTTTTATGCTTTGCCGTGACAGTGCTTGAACCTTTGTCCTGACCCGCAAGGACAAACGGCATTACGACGAATATTATCAAACTTGGAATCTAGAGTTTTTGTCTTGACATTATTGCGAGCAGTAGTTTGAATTTGAGGATCTTTAAGTTGTGCTTTCCTTGTCTCAAAATCCGGCTTTTCGAGAATATAGTTTTGCTCATTAAATGTATCAAATACCCCAGTTCTTACGTGCTCTTCGTCTTGCTCACCTTCTAATTCAAGGTGACAGATGACAGTTGTAACGCTTTCCCGTAAGTGATTTAGCATCATCTCAAACATATTAAAAGCCTCACGCTTATACTCATTGAGAGGATCACGTTGCGCATATGCCCATAAATTAATCCCTTGTCTTAAATGATCAAGAGAATGAAGATGATCTTTCCAAACGTGATCAAGAATGCGAAGCAATAAGCTTTTTTCTGCCAAACGCATCATCTGAGCACTATATTTTTGCTCTTTATTGGTGATAAGCTTAGTTACGGCGGCCTCAAGACGTTGATGAAGTTCTTCTTCCGCAATACCTTCTTCTTTTGACCAATCAAATAAAGGCAAATCAAGCCCAAAAATTCGTAGACATTCTTCATGGAGTGAATGTATTTCCCACTGTTCAGCATAACTAGCTTGGGGGATATATCGAGAAATAAGATCGCTAATCACATCTTGGCGCATGCCCTCAACGATCTCTTGAGCATCGGGTTCAGTCATTAACTCGCGACGTAACTCGTAAATGACCTTACGTTGATCATTCATCACATCATCATATTTTAATAATTGTTTACGAATATCATAGTTCCTAGCTTCAACTTTTTGTTGAGCTCTCGCTAAGGCTTTGCTGACCCAAGGATGAATAATGGCCTCTCCTTCTTTCAAACCAAGTTTCTGAAGCATACTATCAAGGCGTTCTGATCCAAAAATCCGCATAAGGTCATCCTCAAGAGATAAGAAAAATTTGGAAGCACCGGGATCACCTTGACGTCCTGATCGACCACGTAGCTGATTATCAATGCGTCGAGATTCATGTCGCTCTGTTCCTACGACATATAGACCTCCTGCTTCTTTTGCAATCCCTTCTGCTTGTGAAATTTCGGCTCGGATTCTATTTTCAATATCTTGACATTTTTTCTTATCTTCAATGCCTGCAAGCTCTTGCTCTAGACGCATTTCAAGATTGCCACCCAGCTTAATATCTGTGCCTCTACCAGCCATATTGGTAGCAATCGTTACAGCTCCTGGTACACCTGCCTGTGAAATAATGTTAGCTTCTTGCTCGTGATAACGAGCATTTAAGACATTATGAGGGATCTTTTTTTTCTTTAAGAGGTCTGATAAACGTTCAGATTTCTCAATGCTGACGGTACCAACAAGAATAGGCTGATTGCGGGCTCGGCATTCAGAAATAAGCGCAATGATTGCGTTCAATTTCTCTTCAGCTGTGCGATAGACTTCATCCTCATAATCTTTACGAATGACGGGTTTATGAGTAGGGATTGCTACAACTTCAAGATTATAAATATCTGCAAATTCTTCCGCTTCGGTCTTTGCCGTGCCTGTCATACCTGCAAGCTTTTTATATAAACGAAAATAATTTTGAAATGTAATTGATGCCAAAGTTTGGTTTTCTACTTGAACTTCGACCCCTTCTTTTGCTTCTAAAGCTTGATGTAAACCATCAGAATAACGTCGGCCATCCATCATGCGGCCAGTGAATTCATCAATGATAATAACTTTATCATCTTTAACAATGTAATCAACATCTCGGGTAAAAATTTGATGGGCTTTTAAGGCTTGGTTGACGTGATGCACAAGCATGACATTTTGCACATCATAAAGAGCATCACCTTTCATTAACCCAGATTGCTTAAGCAATTCCTCAAGCTTTTGAGAGCCCTCTTCAGTTAGAGTCACATAGCGTGCGTTTTACTCTTTTTCAAAACCTTTTTCGGTTAATTGCGGAATTAAAGGTTTATTTTTTT
>JACVCA010000130.1 GCA_016742295.1 Alphaproteobacteria bacterium
AAACCCAATAACTTTTTCTTTATTTTTTGCATTATAAGCTTGAGGATTTTTTAGGTTACGATTGATCATATTCAGTAAGGTATAAATTGGCAAACTAGTTGGAAGCTGAAAGAGAGCCAATAAATAATAGGCTTTATAATAAGGGCTATACAAATGTGTGTACTTTAAGAAGTCTTCAGAAAATATCGTTTTATTCCATGGCCGAACAATACTTAATCTGCTATAGGATTCTATAGCTAGTCGCTGCTCCTTATCTAGAGTTTGTTGCTGTAATGCATTGTAAATACAAGAGGCTTTAATATTGCTTTCAAAGAGAGAAGAGATTAAGGCACGAGTACGCACAATTCTTGCTATAGCAGAGGGTACTAAAAGGGATTTATGCAAAAAATCTGGTATCGTATAAAATTTCTTTATAATATCTCCTCTATTAACAGAGTTGCTTATTACTTCTTTTACGTGTTCTTGTACCTTGGGGTTTTGATCAATTTTTCTCAATAAACACATAAAGGATCTTTTAAGAAAATGATACTTAACAGAAAGGGTTTTATCTTTTGCAATAGTAGTCCAGTATTTACAGACAAGCTGAACTCTAGCAAGCTCCTTAAAGCTTAAGTAATCAAAGCATGATACCAAGACTTCATGAGGAAGATTAGTCCATTGATTAAGTATTAATAAGGGCTTTGCGGTTTCTATTCGCTCAACTCTTAAGCGTTTATAAATGGGAGGAGCTTCAACTTGTCCTTGTTCTTTGTAAGAAGCTAAACAAGATTTTAAAAGTATAAGATTTAAGAAGAGGGGAATAAGTGGTTTCATCATACTAAAACTTTTATTTTCCTAAGTTGTAAAATCAAGAAATTATAAAACATAAAGAGGCAAGGAATCCTTAAAAAAAGGATGGAAGAGTATTAAACTTCTAAGCAGCAACGAAGGTAAGCCCTCTGCCACAACAAATCCGCAAGAAATGTCATTCTATAAGCTATGTTAAAAATAGACATACGCGAGGTAATCAAAGATACAAGTGCAAAGATTGTGGTTGTTAGCTTACTGTGATAAAGCCGGAAGGAATTCATCTTGCATTAAAATCACTTGCTATTATGCTTTATGCGACTTGTGCAATTTTAACAGGACAGAGCCCCTACCTCTACAAGGTAAGTACTAGGGCTGTTTTAAAGTAAATTTGGTCAGCTGCTTAAAATTAAAAGACTCTTAGGCCTAACTAATACGTGTAAGGCATAGGCTTACTTGCATTCATCGCAGGTCTAAGGTTTCTCTAAAAGCATGGAGATAGGCGATCCTCTCATCTTCTTTTTAAAGCTTGGCACACTTGATGCTCTCATTAACCTTCTACTATCATTCTTTAGGAAAATATCTTAAAAAAAAGGGTAGGGGGCTTGGTTTTATAAAAATGATTTTAGAAGAAGGAATAAAGGAGAAAATAACTTTTATAGACTTAAGACAATCTTTAACAGCGGGCTTTTATCAGGGGAATGGTATTGCAGCTACTGTGAGGGATATCCTTCATTAAATTAAAAATAGTCAACCATTGTTAAGCAAAGATTCAGTGAGCTTATTATTTTGGTCCTCAATTTCTTGTAAAAGAATCTCTGCAAGCGAGGGTTTGCCATACTCAAATAGCATTCCTGCTAGCATTTGTTGTGCTTCGATACTGCCATAATTTAGGACTTGGCGATAGTAGGGGTCAATTTGCTTAAGATCACGAGTGGCTAGTAAACATGTACCTATAATTTTCTGTACATTTAAAGAAGCATGAAAAACAAGTTGCCGATAAAATAGTTCACGCTCACATAGACAAGATTGAGTTAATAATAGGTTGATTAATATACGCACCTTAGCTTCATCTGTCTGTTTTGCCACCTCACCAAAAAATAATTCTGCGTCATGAAAGTTTCCTTTTCGGAATAAAACACGTGCCAATCTAAAATTAGAGAGAATATCTTTCCTTGCTGCTGCTTGATACAGAAAATTCTCAGCTTCATCATCTCGTCCTTGTTCAATCAGAAAACCTCCTAATTCGTAAATAGCTTCTTGATGACCCTCTCTTGCTGCTTGACGATAAAGAAACTCTGCTTGAATATATTTTCTTTGATCATGATACAATCTTCCCAAATGGAATTGAGCATCTACATAGCCTTGGTCAGAAGCTTGACGATAAAATAGTTCAGCCTTTTTATATTCACTTTCATTATATGCAATTCTGCCTAACCTATATTGTGCCTGAGGCAAATTGCCTGCAGCTGCAGCATACAAGAATTTCTTTTCATAACCTTGCCATGAATTCTTAAAAGTTGAGCTTGAGCTTCTTGTTGACCATAGGTAACAAAATCGACTTATATTATAGAAATCAGTTGGAGGCATCGCTAAGTTAAGTATCGCTCGAGGAAAATAGAGAGCTTGTTTCTCATTTTCCGTCGTGTATTGTTGTGGACGTTTCATTTCATAGTAAATATTTTCTAGCAATATATTGATAAAATTTTTATTTGAAGCTTTCGCTAACATTAACAAAGAACAAGCTTTATATTGTGATTTATAACCACACATATACGCTAAAAATTCCTTGGAGAAAATGTTGCCGGTCCATACAGGTATATGTCTTGTGTTGATATATCCGTTTAATGTTTTTTCTTGAACTGGATCAAGAGAAGGGCTTTTTAGAGCATTATAGATAGCAAAAGCGCTAATATTACTATTAAAAAGGGCAGGTAACAATTTTGGTGTACTTAATATTTGTCCTATAGCTATAGGAGTTAGAAGAGCTTTGTAAAAGACATCAGGTGCTGCATAAAATCTTTGTCGAACGCTATTGCCAATAAAATAAGCATTAATTATCTCTTGTACTTTTTGTTTTACTTTTTCACTCTGACCTATTTTACGTAATACAGAAGAGAAATCTTTTTTAACTAAATAATGATCAAGCGATAGCAGAGGATCTTTCATAATATTATCCCAAGATCTGCAGACTAACCTTGCGTTACTCATCTCGACATAGCTTAGCCAGTCAAAAACATTAATAAATACTTCATAAGGTAGGCTATTCCATTTAGGGGATGATATAAAAGTATGTTCTTTAATAGGAAGATTTTCTAACTCGAAATGAAAACCTTTAAAGGTTGAATTATAAAGATCATACCCTTGGTCTACGTATGAAGCAAAGCTGCAGTTTGAAAAACTTATACCTACAACAAGAAATATAAGCTTGAGAATGTGCAATTGATTCTCCTTTCAATCTTGATCTTCTTTCTATCTCACACAGAGGTGGTACCCCCTTTTTGGACAGTTTAGCAGCAAGATTAAGCTATAGTGGCCGTCCTCCTATTTTAGGGCCGGGGATGATGAGAAAATCCGACTTTAATTTATTTCAATACACCTTGGTTTCCACTGTTCTCCTTCCTGCATTTTGGGCTAACATTACATAATATTTGAAGTCCCGTCCGGAATGGCTTAAACTCTTATACGTTGATATTGTCATAAATATACTCCTGTGTGATCCTCAAGCCTAAAGTAATATATAATGATAACATCACCAACTAAATATTAAGTAATTTTTGAGAGGATTACAAGTTCAACTAGGGGACTGTCTATCTGAGAGTTAGCTATGCGCATATTCATTATAACTCCTTTATTAGCATGTTTAATGCTTAGTGCAATTTTCTCAAGCTCTTGCATAGCCTGTGAGAAAGAAACTGAAGAATATGAATCAGCTAAGAAACGCCAAAGGTTAAAGCCTTCTTCTTTTTCCTCTTCTTTAGCTATTAATCAATGGAACACTCTTCCAGAGGAAATATGGCTTGTTATCTTTGACCAATTACGCTTTCGTGATCTTAGCAATGGGCAAAAAGTTTGTAGGCATTGGCATACTCTTGGCCGTGATGACACTCTTTCTTTAACCCAACAGATTTTAAGAAAACCACTTTCAGAAGTATTATGGAAACTTGAAGCTATAAAAGATGGCTCCGAAAGACTCCAACAAAATATTACAACACTTGTTCTCAAACCCATTACATGCCAAAGGTTCTTTTCTTCACCTGACGTATTTCATAAATTATTGCTGGCACCTACCGCAATAGGGCATATGTTAAGGACTCCCTCCTTGTTTCCTCTCTTGTTTGAAAGTAAGTTAACCGCATCAGAGATTTATCAAGCTTTGTCGCAACACGACCTAGATAAAGATCAACAGACAAAGTTAGAAGCTTATGCAAAAGCTATGCCTGTTTTTCCTTTCCAACAAAAGAAATTCTCAGAAGAATTCGTTAATTATGCCAAGATTTACTATCCTCATTACAAAGCCTTCTATTTACTTTCCCTTTTTAATCTCCCGGTTGGAAAGCCTATGAAAGATTTATTAAAGAGAATAAACAAAGAGGTTATCTCAGAGGAAATATATGAAAATACACATGAAGACCAAGCCATTTTTATTCCCCAAGGGATGGCTTATTTCACTGACCTACCTTCCCATATTGCATATAATATTGGAGAGTACTGCGATAAATGGGCAGAAAAAACCTCAAATGAAATTACAAAGAGTGTATGGTTAGGGTTTGTAGAGATATTTTACCGTAAATCTGTCAGCCAAGGTCATGAAGCAGCTCTATACAACTTGGGAATGATTTTGGAGGAGCAAGGCAAGCTTGATGAGGCGAAAACCTTCTATCGTCA
>JACVCA010000131.1 GCA_016742295.1 Alphaproteobacteria bacterium
GCCATATTCAGCCATAACTTGCTTTTCTTCTTCAACTTCACGTGCCTTAATTGATAAGCTTACACGACGTGTTTTACGGTCTATTGACATCACTTTGGCATCAACCTTTTCACCTACCGCATAGCGATCAGGACGGCGATCATCGCGTTCTTTGGAAAGGTCAGCCTTGCGAATATAGCCAGTTAAGCCTTCTCCAATTCTCACTTCAATACCTTCATCATCAATAGAAACAACTTCACAAGTGACAACGCTACCGCGCTTTAGATCAGAAAGGCCTGCTTCAAAAGGATCCTTTTCAAGCTGCTTGACACCCAAAACAACCCGTTCTTTTTCTGAGTCAATATCAATGACTTTTACTTTAATAGTCTGACCTTTCTTATATTCTTTGATAGCCTCCTCTCCAGGTACGCTCCAAGATAGATCGGACATATGGACCATACCGTCAATTTGGTCATTCATCCCTACAAACAAACCAAACTCAGTAATGTTCTTGATTTCACCTTCAAGTTCATTACCAATGGGGAATTGTTCTTGCAGTTTTTCCCATGGATTATCAACACATTGCTTAATGCCTAGTGCAATGCGACGCTTATCTGCATCTATACTAAGAACTTTTACATTGACCGTTTGTCCAACTGAGACCAATTGATTTGGATGAACACCTTTCTTAGTCCAGCTCATTTCCGATACATGGGCAAGGCCTTCAATGCCTTCTTCAAGCTCAACAAAGGCACCATAATCTGTAATATTTGTTACTTTACCCTCGAAATTTGTTCCAAGAGGATATTTTAAAGCAACTCCTCCCCATGGATCTTCCTCAAGTTGCTTCATTCCTAGAGAAATACGCTGTGTATCAGAATTAAAGCGAATAACTTGTACCTTAACCTTTTGGCCGATTTTAAGTGCATCTGAAGGATGATTAACTCTGCGCCATGAAATATCAGTAACATGCAAAAGGCCGTCTACACCCCCTAGGTCAATAAAAGCACCATAATCGGTGAGATTTTTCACTATTCCTTCTAATATTTGACCTTCCTGAAGATTAGAAATAAGCTCACTGCGTGCCTCAGCCCTTGATTCTTCAAGAACGGCACGTCGAGAAACTACAATATTACCACGTTTACGATCCATTTTCACAATTTGGAAGGGTTGTTCAATATTCATAAGAGGTTTGACATCTTTAATGGGACGTACATCAACTTGGCTTCCTGGTAAGAAAGCAACGCCACCATTCAACTCAACCGTAAAACCACCTTTAACTGTGCCGAAAATAATTCCATTAACTCGTTCATTTGCTTGGAAAGACTCCTCGAGATCTTTCCAGCCAGCTTCACGTCGAGCTTTTTCGTAGCTAAGGATGATTTGCCCGTCCCTATTTTCCATACGCTCAAGATATACATCTATTTGATCGCCTGGCGCAATGTTAGGTGTTTCGCCTGCGGCGCCAAACTCACGCAATGGGATGCGGCCTTCAGATTTTAAGCCAACATCAACAATAACAACGTCGCTTTCAATTGCAATGACGGTACCTGTAATGACAGTTTTTGCCAGTTGTTTCGAACTTACAAAACTTTCTTCCAAAAGATCGGAAAAGCTCTCCATTAAATCCGGTGATTTAGTTGTAGTTAAATTTGATTGACTCATAATGCTTACTTATTCTCTCCTTTTCATCGGATAGACTTGAAATTATTTTCAAGTCGTTCGAAAATCGTCCGATGACCACTGTTATAAAAAAATTAACCAGTAGCTCCGCTTCGTTTGGAAATGTAGCGAACCACATGGTCGACCACTTCATTAATTTGCATTGCTGAAGTATCTATTACATATGCATCTTGTGCAGGGATTAAAGGGCTTTCATCCCTTTCGCAGTCACGCCTGTCCCGTTCACGCATATCCTCCAAGACATCGCTATATATACTCTTGATACCACGATCCTGCAACTCTTTATGACGTCTTTGAGCCCGGACTTCTAGATTTGCTGTTAAAAAGATTTTAAATCTTGCTTCAGGCAATACTTTTGTACCTATATCACGCCCATCTAAAATAACCCCTTGGTCCGTTATAAGTGCATTTTTAATAAAATCGGTCTGAAATTTAAGCAGGGCTGTACGCACGTCCATAGAGCTTGCAATCTTAGATGCAAAACTTGCAACTTTATCGGCTCTAAGAGCAGGAATGCACAGATCTTCAGGCTTTAAATTTTGTGCTATCTTAAGAGCTTCGGTTATTTTACCGAGAGAAGAACGGTTTTGTAGGAGTTTATAAGCTACCGCACGATAGAGTAAACCTGTATCCAGATAAGCAAGATGAAATATTTCTGATAATTTTTGTGCTAACACCCCTTTACCAGAACCACTTGGCCCATCAATGGCTACTATTAATTTTTTCACAATTTTACCTGAAAATATAATCACCCAAAGTTTAGATAATTAGCTTCATTCCAGGAATCTTGTAGATAGCTAACAATTTGGGAGGCCTGGTTTTAAAATTTTTAAGACTCAATCGAGAAATTCTTGAAACGGTTTTTAAATTTAGCTAATTGGCCTCCAGTGTCGAGCAAACGGTGGACTCCTGTCCAAGCAGGATGAGTTTTAGGATCAATGTCAAGACGCAATGTGTCACCTTCTTTGCCATAGGTTGATCTGGTTTCAAAACTGGTACCATCAGTCATAACAACGTTAATCTTATGGTAATTAGGGTGTATATCTTTTTTCATCATAATACTCTTTTTTAAAGGTTGTAGCTTTATAACTGATTTGTCTGCATAATGCAAGTGTAATCCCTTATATTCTCTTAAAGTGTTAAGCTGCGCAATTAGTTGCATCCAAGTTTATCACATCATTTTAGAGCGCAAGGATCATTTTCCACAACTGTTTAAGTACTACATAACATAAACTTTAGCATAACCTATTACTGTGAGTATTATGGCTTTTATTAATAATGAGGCATGTTAAAGATATATACAAATTGAAAAGCCTTACATATTTAAAACTAATCATAAAACATTTTCCAATTAAGAATTGTTAATTCAGTCAACCTATCTTTACGGTTTAGCAAGCTTTCTCATTCATTATAACAGAATAGAGTTTCAAGAATTTATTTTGAGCACAATTATTATGAAACAGAAAAAAATTTCTATTATAGGTTCTGCGTCAGGATGGGGTGCCCGCATCAGATCCACTGAACAAGGGCCAGATTTTTTAAATTCTTTTGGTTTAGTAGAAAAATTAACCAACTCTCTCTTGGAGATTAAGTGGGCTCGAACAATTTATCCTCAGCATAAAGCAGCTGAATTAGACCTTAATGATGTGACTTTAGCTTTATTTGAGCTTGTGCCGCATATAGAAAATATTTTTCAAACTGTTTTAAGCGAGCTTAACGCGCAGCACTTTCCCGTTGTCTTAGGAGGTGACCATACAATGGCGATTGGGACGTGGAGTGCGGTTACTTATGCTCTTAATGCTGTGCAAAATTTTGGATTAATTTGGATTGATGCACATATGGATGCTCATACCCTTAAAACAAGCCCATCCCGCGCTTATCATGGCATGCCGATTGCATGTCTTCTGGGTCACGGTGTGCCTGAGCTTGTTAATATAGGAGGATTGGGAGCTAAGTTGCGACCAGAACATATTGTTCAAATTGGAACTCGCAGCTTTGAAGAAGGCGAGGATAAACTTTTAAAATATCTTGGAGTAAAAATTTTTAGTATGGAAGAAGTACAGATAAGAGGCGTTGAAAGTATTATGGAAGAAGCTCTAACAATTGTGACAAGAGGTACAAAAGGGTTTGGCCTAAGCATCGATCTTGATGGATTCGACCCAGATGAGGCGCCTGGTGTTGGAAGCCCTGAAGCAAATGGTTTGCGCAAAAAGGAAGTTTTAAGGGTTTTGCCAAAACTTGCAAAACATTCTCAATTTAAAGCTTTTGAAGTAAGCGAATTTAATCCTGAGCGCGATATAGAACAAATAACAGCACACCTCATCTTAGATCTTACAAAAGTTCTATTACATTAAAAGAAGGGAAAGAGATTGCTCCAAGCACTTTTTTCATCTTGCTGCTTAGAGCTTAAATCTCTAGTTAATAATAAGAGGATTTTGCTCTCTAATTTCTATATATAAAGGCGAGAATTCAGCAGACATATGGTGCGCCCGAGAAGACTTGAACTCCTAACCTCCAGATTCGTAGTCTGGCGCTCTATCCAGTTGAGCTACGGGCGCAAAAGCTATACTGCTTGTGGTTGCAAACCATAGCCAATTATTGATTTTTCTGCAAGAGAGAAGTTTTTTGGAAAACTCTTCAAACAAATAAAATATAAAAGTAATATGAATCTATTCGGCTGCTTTGCTTTTTTTGACTTCTTACTCTTTAAGAAAATACAAATAAATACGCAAGAAAATGGAAAGGAAAAGTAGCTAAATAAGAAGGGATCATTTATATTAATAATTATTAATATTTTACGCTTTTTATACAGCGATGAGAGATTATATTGCTTATGAGAAAAAGAGCCAAGCTAATTGAAATTTACCAAGACCCCCGGGTTATTGGTATCCTTTTTCTTAGCTTTTCAAGCGGACTCCCTTTCTTATTAACTTTAAGCACTTTACATGCATGGCTTGCTGAGTCTGGAATTACGAAAACAACCATTGGCCTTTTTGCACTTGCAACC
>JACVCA010000132.1 GCA_016742295.1 Alphaproteobacteria bacterium
ACATAAAGAGGTTAAGCCTTATGGGGAGGCAAAAGGCGTAGCACTAAGAATATTTAAAGGATGGATACAAGGTAATGAGGATAAAGATGATTATGATATGGGGCTTGTAATATTAGATAAGGCAATTGGGCAGCAAACTGGTTGGGCTGGTTTATTAGCAATTGATTCAAGCTTTCTTCATGCCATTCCTAAACTTAAGATTGTTGGCTTTCCTGCAAAAAAGATAAAATTAGCCTCTCAAAATAATAGACCTAGAATAAAGAAGGCTTATATGTATAAACACTCCGGCCCATTAGCACAATTAAAAGATATGCGCTTAGCATACGAAATTAAGACAATGGCAGGACAAAGTGGTAGCCCTGTTTTAGTATATATACCCCAACTTAAGGGGCATTATATAATTGGAATACATACGCATGGATTCAGTCATAATATGAAAGATAAGGAGCTGAATGAAGGTACATATCTCACAGCTAATAAATTAGAAAGAATATTCGAAGCTACAAAAACATCTGCAATCGCTCCACCTATTATTGTTAGCCAACTCTCATCAAGTTTAAGTGTTTCAGGCCTAAATTTATCAATACCAAGTAAAGTAAATAATAAACCTAATATACAAACTAGTTTAGAAGCACTAGCAGATTATATTTATGATCCTAAAGATGTTATCATATTCAGGCTTATATCCAAGAAAGCTAATGCTGCCATCACTGAGCATTTTAAACAGATTGTTGACTCTTATCTAACCAAGCCTATAGATTATTCCGCAGAGCAAGCATGGCGTTTAGGGTGGATATTATGGCATGGTTTTGGATCAATTAATAGAGATCATACGCGTGCTATTTCTTTATTGGAAAAGGCTTCTGATAAAGAAAACATACAGGCTCAAGCACTACTTGGAAGCTTGCATATAAATAAGGGCTATGGCCCAGATAGCGATGAATATTTAGGTTTTGATCTTCTTACTGCTGCAGCCACGCAGGGAAATGTAGTAGCTCAGTATGAACTGGGCCAATATGAGTGGCGAAAAGATAATAAAGCGGCAGCAAAAGAATGGTATGAGAAAGCTGCACACGAGAATCATCCTAAAGCGATGATAGAATTAGGAGAGATCTTTGCTTATAAGCATAGTGGTTTTTATAATCTAGACGACGCTGTAAAGTGTTTTTATAATGCAGCTAACTTAACGTTAAGTAGGCAAACTCAAGATTATGCTCTAGGGCGCTTATTATCTCAACCCACAACAAATTCATATTATTTAGGAGCATTAATTTACAATAGCAAGAATAATAATTTTATGGCTATTACATATTTTGGTAAAGTCCTTAAACGACAGTCTAACCACCCTGAAACATTAACCTTTTTAAAAGCTAAAGCTGAAGCAGGTGATCCTGCCTATCAAACTTTTTATGGAAAAGTATTATTAAAGCAGAGCAATTATCGAAGTAAAGAAGGTGCAGATTATATTTTAAAGGCTACTACACAAGATTATGCAGATGCTTTCTACGAGATAGGTAAGCTTTATGAAGCAGGAGATTACTTTAATAAAAATGAAGATAAAGCATTAGATCTTTATTATAAGGCTGCTTTAAGAAATAATAATGAGGCTGCACTCCGCATATATGCAATTGCTGGTTTTGGTCGTTCAGAAGGTAACAAGGTAGCTCAGTACTTTATGGGAAAATTAAAGTATATTCAAGGGAAAAAAGATGAAGCTATACCATATTTCGAAAAGTCAGCAAAGCAAGGCTATTTACCAGCTTCTGAAGAAGTTGGCATCCTTTATTTTAAAGAAAAGAAAAGCCCCCTTGGAGTTAAAAGATTTTTAGAAGGGCCTTCAAGCATGGGATCTGCACGTGCAAACTATTACTTAGGAAAATTATATGCTCAAGGGGGAAGAGGTATACCTCAAGATAATAGAAAGGCTATTGAATTTTATAAAAAAGCAGCTAATCAAGGATTTGCTCGTGCTCTGTATGTATTAGGCCTTTGTTATCATCATGGATACTTAGGAACATTTCCTAACCCAGTGCAGGCCTTTAATTATTATAAACTTGCAGCTGACCAAAGTCATAAAAAAGCGTATGTTAATGTAGGGTTTTGCTATTCTACAGGTACAGGCATTACACAAGATCACAATCAAGCATTTTTCTGGTTTAAACGCGCTGCAGATCAAGGAATTGCTGCGGGCCAATGTAATGTAGGCCTTTGTTATGAGCTCGGAAATGGAGTTGAAAAAGATATTACGCAGGCGTTTCATTTCTATAACCTTGCTGCTGGCCAAGGAGATAAAACAGCTCAAGAAAAAATTAAAGACAAATAATATATCGGGGGATATAGTAATTATTATCTTACTATATTTCTAAGATTCTTTTAGCAAGGAGATTAATTATGCGAACTTTACTAATACCTTTATTGTCGCTTCTTTATGGGAACTCTTCTTATGGTATGGCTTCACAAGAGTTTGAAGAGCAAATACTCTGCCCTATCCAGCCTGACTATTTTCAAGAAGATAAAATCACTTATTCGCATGTGAAGGGAGTAGGAAGTTATACACCTCCTTATGATAGTGGAAAGCACCAAGACATTGCTGAATTTATAATCTATGACGAAGAATCCCCCAAATATCTAGTTCAAAAGGCTATAGATGGAAAACATGAATTTATTGAAGAAAAGGTTTTAGAAGGTAGGAGTCTAGAAGAAAGCAAAAAAGAGAATGCATTTCAAGAAGTAAACCGAGTAGCCCAGTTAGCGAGAATCAGTAATGAGAAAATGACAAAAGTAAGTTCTAGTAAAGCCCAAACGGTTCCTTACAAATTTGTTGGAGTTTTATTGATAACTTTCCCCCATACACAAGATAAAATAAATTCTCCCACAAGATGTATTGGGTCAGGCGTTCTTGTGGGGCCTAATCATGTATTAACAGCCGGTCACAACCTTTATGATCATAAAAGAGGAGGATGGGCGCAAGATATCATGTTTACGCCTGCGCAGCATAAGACTTTTAAACCCTTTGGTACAACAAAAGGAACAATTTTGAGAACTTTTAGAGGTTGGATTCAAGGGCGCGAAGATGAAAATGATTACGATATAGGACTAATCATACTATCAAATCCCATTGGTTATAAAGCAGGTTGGATAAGCTTATTAAATGCTGAAGATAACTTTTTAGCTTCTCACCCTACTCTTACCATTATAGGATACTCGTTACAGGATGCTAAGCTCAAAACCAAGCAAGGAGTAGTTAATATAAAGAGTGCTAGAATGTATAAACAAGCTGGTATTCTCCAAGAAATGCAGCCAGACCGTTTATTATATGATATTAATACTCTAGAAGGACAGAATGGAGCTCCTATTATAACCGACAGTCGCGTTTTAGGAATCCATACGCACCGAGAGGGAGCTGCAATTGGAGGCTCGCGTATCACAGCTAACAAATTTGAAAGAATCCTTGAGACAATCAGTAAATATAGAATACCTAAGACAGACTACGCTGCTCCTACAACTAGCCAGGGAGAGGAAATTGAAGAATATGAGATTAATTCAGAGAGAGGAAGTAAGAATATTAACAACTCTCATTTTATTAAAAGAAATGTATATTAGAATTGTTAAGCTAATATAAATTACGAATATATAAGAAGACTATATTATTAAGAAAAAAAGCATAGGGGCATTTAGTGAGATATACTTTAGTTGCAATTATATTTATATTTTTCAATTTAAAATCTGTTGCTTCAGAGGAATTTGAAGACCAGCCTTTAGGAGGAAGTCAAGGGGTTCATTATTATGAAACAAGAATCGACCTTTTAGAATTAAATGGTACCGGTCATTATACTCCTTCTTATTATAATGAAAGAAATAAAATTGCAGAAACTGCTGAAGTTGCAGTTTATGATTACGATTCTCCAACATTAATAGGTAGAAAGACAGAGGATGGGACTTATGAAGTTATTGAAAAAAAAGAAAAATTAAAAGAAAAAAGTTTCGAGAAAAAACCTCACGGGAAAGAAATATTTGAAAGCCCAGAATTCAAAATAAGTACACAAAAATTAAAGCAGAAAGACACCCAACTACCTCCTTATAAACTTTTTGGTAATCTTCTTGTAACTTTCCCTCAAGCTGAAGATGGAACAAGGTTAGCATTAGTTATAGGGTCAGGGGCCTTAATAGGCCCTAATCATGTGCTAACAGCAGCACATACTATCTATGACCATAAAAGAGGAGGATGGGCGCAACATGTTATCTTTACCCCTGCTCAACATAATCAACTTAAACCATTTACAGAAGCTAAAGGTAATATCATAAGAGTTCCCAAAGGGTGGATCCGAGGTGAAAAGGATAAAGAAGATTACGATATTGGCATGATTATTTTAGAACGTGCAATTGGTTATCAGATAGGATGGGCTAGCTTGCTGATCCCCAATGAAGCTTTTTTCCCAAGTTGTTCCAAATTGATTATAGTTGGCTATCCTTATAATCATATGAAAGTTAAACAGCAAGAAGGGGTAATGAAAGTAGCGCGAGCATTGATGTATAAGCATTCAGGCAAATTAGAAAAATGGCAAGCAAACCGTCTTATATATCATGCACAAACTTCTGTAGGACAAAGCGGCGGCCCGATCTTAGTTTATATTAATAAACTACACTATTATAT
>JACVCA010000133.1 GCA_016742295.1 Alphaproteobacteria bacterium
CTAAGACTCTATCTCCTAGAAACTCGAGGCGCTCAAATTCTAAAGTGCGGGGAGAACATGCTTGTTGAAGTAAATTATGATCAGAAAAATCATAATCTAAGGCCTCCTTAAAACATGCATAATGAGCATTAGGAAAAGATCTATCCAGCTCTTCAGTTGCATATAGCAAAGGAGCATACAACAATATTAAGATATATAAGCTGAACCTTTTCCTCATATCCCTTCCCTAAAGTTGATCTTACTTAAACTTCAAAAAAATCATGATTTAGTATAAACAATCCAATAAAATTAAACAAATATATTAACCTAATACTAACCATTCATCCTCCTATTTCCTAATAAATGAACTATATGCCTGCCAATTTTTTATACATATAAAATACGGACGTATTATACAGAGGAAGGGTAGTGACATAGAAAAAGCGAGGATATTTTTATAGTTGCTTTTCTTCTGAACTTTCCGAAGAAGATACTTGAAAGATGTGAGCTAACGTTATGCAACAAGCTAACAAGTAAGAATACTTCATTTTGTTGTCCTCTCAATCAGGGCAATATCAAGTCATCTACTTGAGATAAAAGCTTCTTAAAGAACCTAAGGGCTGCTTTTTTAACCGTCATTGACAAACGGCTAATTCCGGCTGAGACGCTGCTTCTCTGTCTCTGCAGCAAGCTTATAAAGAGCCATTGCCTTAGCTAAATCCATTTGTACGCCTTCGCCCTTCTCATAGCACATCCCTAAGTTACGTTGAGCATATATATTTCCTTGATCAGCACTAAGCTGAAAGAAGGCAGCTGCTTTAACAAAATCTTTCTTCACCCCATGACCATATTTATAACAAAAACCTAATCTATATTGTGCGTCTGCATTTCCTTGCTCAGCCGCTTGCTGATACATTGCTGCTGCCTTAACAAGGTCCTTCTCTACACCTTCGCCATTATAGTAACACTGCCCTAATCTATATTGAGCATCAGCATGCCCTTGTGCAGCGGCATGTTGAAACAATTTTATTGCTTTTGTATAATCTTGTTCTACGCCTTCTCCATTTTCATAGCAAACTCCTAAGTTATATATTGCAGATATATTGCCCTGATCGGCTGCTTTTTGATAAAGAAAAACTGCTTTAGTACAATCTCTGTCTAATCCCTGCCCTGTATAATAACAAACTCCTAAATTATACATTGCAGGAATATTCCCTTGGTCTGCTGCTTTTTGATAAAGAAAAACTGCTTTAGTATAATCTTTATCTACACCTTGTCCGGTATAATAACAGTTTCCTAAGTTATACATTGCAGGTACATGCCCTTGGCTAGCAGCAAGCTGGAAAAGAGCAGCTGCTTTAGTAAAGTCCTTTTCACATCTTTGACCTTTTTTATAATCAAGTCCTAGTCTATATTGAGCGTCTGCATGTCCTTGAGCAGCAGCATGCTGAAACAATTTTATTGCTTTTGTATAATCTTGTTCTACCCCTTCTCCATTTTCATAGCAAACTCCCAAGTTATATATTGCAGATATATTGCCCTGATCGGCTGCTTTTTGATAAAAAAAGAATGCTTTAGTACAATCTCTGTCTACTCCCTGCCCTGTATAATAACAAACTCCTAAGTTATACATTGCAGGAATATTCCCTTGGTCTGCTGCTTTTTGATAAAGAAAAACTGCTTTAGTATAATCTTGATCTACTCCTTGCCCGGTATAATAACAGTTTCCTAAGTTATATATTGCTGTTACATGCCCTTGGCTAGCAGCAAGCTGGAAAAGAGCAGCTGCTTTAGTAAAGTCCTTTTCAAATCCTTGCCCTTTCTTATAACTAAGGCCTAGCCTATATTGAGCATCTGCATGCCCAAGCTCTGCCGCTTTTGAGTATAAAAAATTCGCCTTATTAATATCAATACTTATACCCTCACCCTTTTCAAAGCAAACTGCGAGCATATACAAAGAACCAAGATGGCCTTGTCTTGCTGCTTTTTCATATAAAAAAACAGCTTTTACTTTGTCAATTTGAATACCGAGGGTTCCCTTATTTAAGCACTCTGCCAACTGATATTGAGCTTCACTATGACCTAACTCAGCTGCTTTCTGGCAAAGTAGTATTGCTTTGCGCACGTCTCGTTCAATACCAGCTCCTTTACTTAAACAAACCGAGAAACGATACAAAGCATCCCGATGACCTTGCTCTGCTGCTTTCTGATATAAAAATGCTGCTTTGCTCAAATCTTTTTCAACACCATTCCCTATATAAAAAAGGTTTGCTAATTGATATTGCGCTTCACTATCATGTGCTTCAGCCCTACTTATCAGAAAAGCAACTGCCCTGCGTTTATCTAACTCTTCAGGCGATGGTTCTGAAGTTGAAGGGATATTTTTCGGTAAGGCTTGTGGAAACTCTTTTGTAACAGAAATCCACTGTGTAATTGCCTTTAATTTTTCACTTGATATACGGCCTCCTGAATTTCCACTATCTAGTAGGCAACCATATGCATGAACCCCAACCGCATAAGGACTCCCCCATTTATTAATCCAAATAGCACTTCCACTTTGACCCCCATACGTATCAATATCATAATAAAGCCTCTCAGCCTGAACTGATTTTATCTTATGCACCATACTCCACATTTGATTGGAACCTTTATCAGCAGGATAACCTGTGATTGTCACTCTTTCAGAAATAAGTATATTATCGGCTGCTGCTAACAAGCCACACCAACCGGTTCTTAGGCCAATTGGCTGTTTTAAAACTATTAAAGCCATATCAAAACCCGGATTAGCATTATTTTTCCATTGCTCAAAAGTATATACTCTTGCTGCTTCTACTTCATTAAATGATTCAACATTGTCATTCAAAGCTAAACGAGTTATGACGCGATCAACCCAAATTCTTTTCTCAGTATTATAAACGTTATGTCCTGCCGTTAGAAGATGATGAGGACCTACCATAAAGCCAGACCCCACATATTCTTCATTCCCAAAATATAAGCTTAATTGACCATGAATGAGAAAAGGCCAATCTGTTGTTGCTCTTACACGTTTACGCCCATCTTGGTTCGGTCGAACGCGCATTCTAAGCATTTCTGGCATTTCTTGGGGGTGGCCATTATAAATGCGAACGGATTGAGGAGGGGCTTCCTGAGGTTGATGAGGTAAAGTATAAATACTGTCCACATCCCGCTTATAGGGGAAAGCTCCCCCCGTAAATTTATATTCGGAATCTAAGGTATGTATAATAGATTCACTTGTATATGCTGGTGCAAGATATATAAAATAAGTAAGGGCCCTTAATATTAATCTCTTTGACATACTTACCTCTCATTCTCAATGTTTAAGATCTTTTTTAAACGTTATCTTAATGGATATATACTAGTAAATTATCCTTCTATTCCTTAACAAAATGAAATATATGCCAGCTACTTCTTTATACTACATAAAATATGACCTACTTATACGGGGAAGAAGGTTACTGTACTCTTGTGCACAGTTCCATCTATTGCTCCAAGAGCATTCAAAGCTGCTAGAATACTTTTGGTCATGTAGGGAGGTACCCTTCCATCCCATTTACTATCCCAATTAGGGATAGTAAGTATTGAAACTTCCTTAGTAATAAATTCTGGTAAAACTGCAACCAGATTACCTTCCTTTTTAATTGTAATATCTAAGGGTAGCGTTATTTTAGTATGATCTCCTTTTCCTTGGCTAACATCAACCTTACATCCAAGCTTTTCAAATAAATTGCACAGGTCTTTACGAGCAAGCTTCCAATTTCCTGTGCGAATTTTCGTATAAGTCTTAAAAGCATTGTTAGAAATGAAGTAATCTTTACCTAAAGGTTTAGGAAGATCTTCTTGAATTAAAGAAGCAGTAGCCGAAGTTGCTTCAGTAGTAGGAGTTTGGATAGTTTTACGAGTTTTAACTTTTTGACGATGCACAATAGTCTCAGATTTATAATTTACAAAAGGGTTAGTAGAAACTTCAAAACCAGAGCTAGAAGCAACCTCAATTTGTTGTAATTCTTGATCTCTCGCTTCTTGCAGACTCTTTCTAGCAGGTGCTTCTATGAGCTTAGCTTTCTCTCTTTCTTGGTCTTGCTTTATAGCTTTCTTTATGTGGGTAACCTGCTGTGAATGCTGAAGGATTTTTCGTTGAGCTTTAGCTTTTCTATACTGATCTAAAAGTGTAATCCACTCTTGCTGATCTCCATTTAAGGCTAATATTCTCGCCCTAAACTTAATAAAAGTATCATTTAGTTCACCTTTTTGTAAAAGAAGCTCTCTCAAAATTTCTGTCCTTAATAAAGCATCGGTCAATTTGTTTGCATTAATAAAAAGAATAACTACATGTTGTAATAATAGTATGGGATCCTTTTGCGGAAGATGAGAATACCTTCGAGAAAAGAATTTATATAAACTTCTTAATTGTTCTCCATCTAAAGCCTATGATACTGTAAATGTCTGTAACTTG
>JACVCA010000134.1 GCA_016742295.1 Alphaproteobacteria bacterium
TCCTCACACGGTCTATAAAAACTTTACACCTGAAATATTCTCGCAACTTGTCAAACCTGGTGGAATTATTGTTGATCTCAAGAAAACCTGGGTGCGTGAAATTCTTCCTGCTGAAATCCAGTATTGGACATTATAAAACAAATGGGGTTCGCGCGTCAGGTAAAGGTTGCGGTCATTGGTGCGGGAATGTGGGGACAAAACCTTGCACGTAATTTTCATGCACTAGGTGCTCTTGCTGCTATTAATGATGCGCATATGGATAGAACAGTTGCATTAAGCTTGCATTATGATCTTCCAGTTCAAAGTCTCCAGCAGATTCTTGATAATTCGGAAATTGAGGGAATTGTCATTTCTGTACCTTCCGCGCAACATTATGAGCTGGCAAAAAAAGCTTTGGCTGCCGGTAAGCATATCTTTGTAGAAAAACCACTAACTCTTAGTTTAGCTTCCGCCGAGGATATTGTGACTATGGCAGAGAAAGCGGAACGCATCGTGATGGTGGGTCATTTATTGCAATACCATCCTGCTTTCCTCAAATTGGTGGATATGGTCAACGAAGGGGCTTTAGGCGAACTGCAATATATTTATTCTCATCGTTTAAATATTGGTCGAATCCGCACCCAAGAAGATTGTCTGTGGGATCTGGCCCCTCATGATCTTTCAATGATTTTAGCCCTAGTACAAAAAGAGCCTATGAAGGTTCAGGGGAATGCTGCAGAAAATGCACAAACAGGTGTTGTAGATACCGCCACCTTACAGCTTGCCTTTGAGGGGGGGCTTAAGGCCCATGTCTTCGTCTCTTGGGTACATCCCTTTAAAGAGCACCGGTTAACAGTAGTGGGCAGTAAGGGGATGGCTGTGTTTGATGATACACAGCCATGGTCTTCCAAATTAATGTTTCATGGTTATAGGACTCTTGCAGAGGGACATTATATTGATATCATCAAGGATACACCTATGGCAGTTCCCTTTACTCCCGATGAGCCGTTAAAGTTAGAGTGCCAACACTTCCTTGATTGTTTGCGGGCCGGTGAAAAGCCTCGTACCGGCAGCCTTGAAGCCTTAAGGGTCATTCGGGTCTTAGAAAAGACGCACGCTTAGACAGTGGAAGGCATCTTCCAAACTTACAAACTCTGTACAAATATGCTCAAGCGGTCAATAAAACGATACCACTTTCCATTCATCCTAACGAATCTTTGCTAAGATGATCCTACCAAGGGTTGGATAAGGCTTGATAAAATTAAAAGTAAAAAACCCTTGTATTCCATAGCAGGGATGCTTATGTATTGAAGCTCCTAATTAAGCCCTGTAATGGCATTCCTTAAATAAAACAGGCGCTATAGCAACACCTCAGATTTTACAGGATTCTCCCTAGTGTACAACCTATAGCAAGTACAATTTACTTGTAAATATACCATTTATCAGATATACTGAAAATCAGATAATTTGTTAAAGAGGTGATAGTATGAAAACAGAACTTGTAACGGTGGGTAAAAGAGGAACCATTGTGATTCCTGCTTCTTTACGAAAGCGTTTTGGAGTTAATGAAGGAGATCTTTTGATCACCAAGGATCATGGGGACGGAATTTTAATTACCCCCGCAGTTGCTGTTCCTGTTGAAATGTATTCACTTAAGAAAAAAGCAGAGTTTCTGCTTTCTAATACAATAGCCCAAGAAGATTATGAAAAAGCATGCGAAGAAGTTCGTAAGCTAGGATTAAATCCTGATACTATTAAACATCATAAGCCTCGTTACTAAAAAAATGAAACAAGATATTCTTTTTCTGGATGCGAATATCTTATTCTCGGCGGCTTACCGTGAAAATGCAGGGCTTCTAAAATTCTGGCACCTTAAAACCGTTAAGCTTGTTTCTTCAGCCTATGCCATAGAAGAAGCAAGACGTAACCTTACTCTAATTGAGCAGAGAGAACGACTAGAGAAGCTTCTTATAAGTGTTGAAAATCATCCCTATCACCCTGAGAATATGGAACTTCCTAAAAATATAACTATAAAAGAAAAAGACATACCTATTTTATTAGCAGCAATTTCAATTAAAGCTGATTACCTGATTACAGGAGACGTTAAAGACTTTGGGGAATTTTATGGTAAAAATATTAGCGGAGTTATCATTCTACCTCCTTCAGAATATCTTCACAAAATCCCCCAAGGTTGATAAAAATTGTATTAAATCTTTTTTGATCCAGAGGAAATTTATTTGAAAACCTAATTTATGAGGCTAGGAAAATCATGAAAGCATTTAAGGCCTTCCTCATTACAACGGGCTTATTGTTAGGATCAAGCATGCCTGTGTTTGCATCAGACACAGAGGATGAATCTAATCCCCCCTCCTTTAAAGGGACTGGTTTTCTTGAAAGAAGATTTGAGACTCTTCCCGCTGAGCTTTTAGTCACAATTATTTCTTCCCTTGAGAGCCATGATCAGGTGAAGGTAAGAAGTGTTTCTCGGACAATGAAGGAGCTCATAGACAAGCATCTCTGGCCACATCAGTCATGCACAATGAAAGGGGAATGTTTGTCTTCAGCAATTGATACGATTAAGTTTCTCCCTTTTCAATCTCTTAACCTCATGAGATGCGACAGCTGGGGTTCAGAAAGTCTTCAATGGTTGTCTTTACTTACCGGCCTTAAGACTCTTAATGTGAGTGGCACTCAGATGGGCAACGAGGGAGCCGAGGATTTGTCGAAGCTCACTGGCCTTACCACCCTTAATGTGAGTATTCATCGGATTGGCCCCAAGGGTGCCAAGGCATTGTCGAAGCTCACCGGCCTTACAGCTCTCTGTATAGAAGGTAACCAGATTGGCGACCCCGGCGCCGAGGCTTTGTCGAAGCTCGCCGGCCTTACAAACCTCAATGTGGAGGATAATAAGATTGGCCCCGTTGGTGCTGGGGCTTTATCAAAGCTCACTGGCCTTACAACCCTCAATATAAGTAATAATAAGATTGGCGACGCTGGCGCAAAGGCTTTATCAAAGCTCACTCGCCTTACAACCCTCAATATAAGCGATAATCAAATTAGCGACGCTGGAACCCATGCTTTATCAAAGCTCACTCGCCTTATAACCCTCCATGTAGGCGAAAATCAGATTGGGGACGCTGGGGCCAAAGCTTTATCCCAACTGACAGCTCTTACAAACCTCAATGTATGCCTTAACCAAATTCACGAGGTGGGCGCCGAGGCTTTGTCGAAGCTCACCGGCCTTACTACCCTCAATGTGAGTCTTAATTCGATTGGCGATGCGGGGGCAGAGGCTTTGTCGAAACTCACCAACCTTACAAACCTCAATATAAGCAATAATCAAATCAGTGACCCTGGTGCTGAGGCCTTGTCGAATCTTACCGGCCTTACAACCCTTGATGTGAGCAGTAATAGTATTCATGAGGTCAATGCAGAGGCTTTGTCGAAGCTCACCGGCCTTACAACCCTCCATGTAGGCTATAATTGGATTGGCGATGCTGGGGCAGAGGATTTGTCGAAACTCGCTGGTCTTACTTCTCTCTATGTGGAGCGTAATGAGATTGGCAACCCTGGGGCCCAGGCTTTGTCGAAGCTCACCGGCCTTAAAGATCTTGATGTGGGGAGTAATTTGATTGGCGACGCTGGGGCCACCGCTTTATCGAATCTCCCGAGTCTTACATATCTCAATGTGGCTAGTAATAATCAGATTGGCGATGCTGGTAAACGAGAGCTTAATAAACTCTCTCAGCTAGGAATAAATGTATCATATTAGGTGTTCGGCCCAGGAACAATGGTTGAAGCTTTAATACCTACATGCTGTGCTATTATCCCTAGAGGAAATTTATTTTAAAATTTAATTTGTGAAGTTATGAAGACCATGAAAACATTTAAGGCAATCATCATTACAACGGGTTTATTGTTAGGATCAAGTACGCTTACGTTCGCATCAGACACAGAGGATGAATCTAATCCTCCCTCCTCTAAAAGGTGGGCTCAAGGTAATACTTGCCCTTATTTTAACAGGAATGGTCTTCCTGAGGAAAGGTTTGAAGCTCTTCCTTCTGAGTTTTTAATCCAACTTATTTCTTCCCTTTCAAGGTATGACCAAGTGAGCGTAAGAAGTGTTTCTCGTAGCATGAAGAAGCTCATAGATACACATGTCTGGCCGAATCAGTCATGCACACTCAAAGGGGAATGTTTATCTTCAGCAATTGATACGATTAAGTTTCTCCCTTTTCGCTCCCTTACCCTTGAATTTAAAAGATGGGAGGCAGAGGATTTTCAATGCTTGCCTTTACTTGTTGGTCTTACAAGCCTCAGTATGAGGGGAAATCAGATTGGCGACGCGGGAGCCCAGGCTTTATCGCAACTGACAGGTCTTACAGCCCTCAATATTCCCAGTAATCGAATTGGCGAAGCTGGCGCCAAGGACCTATCTA
>JACVCA010000135.1 GCA_016742295.1 Alphaproteobacteria bacterium
GCTTGAACCACAATATCAATAGCACCTTCTTTACGCAAAAAATCAGGAGTTAAAACCTCAATTGTAGTGCCAGGTGACCGTAACCGAATTGCACGGATCACCTTAGCAAAATGGTTGGCGCCGCCATCAGGCAAATCATCACGGTCAACTGAAGTAATAACCACGTGAGAAAGGCCTAATTTTGAAAGTGCTTCAGCCACCCGCTCTGGTTCATGGGGATCAAGCTTATCAGGTAGGCCGGTTGCAATGTTACAAAACCGGCAAGATCGCGTACAAACGCTTCCCAAAATCATAATCGTTGCATGCTTTTTAGCCCAACATTCGCCAATATTGGGGCAAGCTGCCTCTTCACAGACCGTATTTAATTTTTGCGTACGAATAATGTCTCGTGTTGCATGATATTCAGGCGAGATAGGGGCGATGACTCGAATCCAATCAGGCTTGGATTTCAAGCTTATACATGGATCAGCCCTCTGAGTAAGCGGTGTATCAGTCATAATTCATCTCTAAATATGAATAGCACGCCCGTAAGCATCAAGAACTGATTCAGGAATCATTTCTGAAAGAGTCGGATGGGGGAAAATTGTATGCATGAAATCTAGTTCAGTTGCTTCAAGCGTTTTTGCAAGCCCAAAACTCTGAATCATTTCGGTCACCTCAGGACCAATCATATGAGCCCCCAAAAGTTCACCTGTCTTTGCATCAAAAATGGTTTTGACAAATCCTTCGGTTTCTCCGAGTGCAATAGCCTTTCCATTTGCTATACAAGGAAAGCGACCTACTTTAAGTGCATGGCCCAGTTCTTTTGCCTTGCGTTCGGTCATCCCGACACTTGCAATTTGCGGGGCACTATAGGTACAGCCTGGTATATTATTGGTATTGAGAGGATGAAGATCTTTCATGCCTAAACTATGTTCAACCGCTAAAATGGCCTCATGGCTAGCTTTATGAGCAAGCCAGGGAGCCCCCCTCACATCACCGATAGCATAAACCCCTGCTTCAGCAGTTTGACACCATTCATCGGTAAGTATTTGATTTTTCTCAGTTTTGATTTGAGTCTTTTCAAGCCCTAATTTTTCAATGTTCCCAATAATACCAATCGCAACAATTGCTTTTTCAACCTTTAACGATGTAAGTTTGCCATCTTTACTCTCAATTTGGGCTTCCAAACCTTGAGAGGTCTGCTTAAGACCTTTAGCCGTACTGCCTGTTTGAATCTTAATACCGCGTTTTTCAAAGGCTTTGCGTGCAAAATCTGAGACTTCTTCATCTTCTACCGGTAAAATTCTGTTCTGAACTTCAACCACCGTCACCTCCGTTCCCATAGCATTATAGAAACTAGCAAATTCAATCCCAATCGCCCCTGAGCCAATAATCAGCAGTGATTTAGGCAATGCTACTGGAACCATTGCTTCTTTATAAGTCCAGATGCATTGCCCATCGGGTTCAAAACCGGGTAAACTTCGTGCACGGGCACCAGTTGCAAGAATTACACGTGGGGCTTCTAACGTTGCGACAACCGCTCCATTTTTTTCAACACTCACCTGGTGCGCAGTTTTATTTTTGCCCTTAAGACTCGCAAACCCATCAAATACCTCAACTTTATTTTTTTTCAAGAGCCCTTTTACCCCGCGTGCTAATTGCTCTGAAACCGCGCGAGAACGTTGGACTACTTTTGCAAAATCGACCTCAATCTTGCCCACCTTGAATCCAAATTGATCTGCATGATTCAAAAGTTGATGAATCTCTGCGGTTCTAAGCAAAGCTTTTGTAGGAATACACCCCCAGTTCAAGCAAATTCCACCCAAGTGATTGGCCTCCACGATAGCTACTTTTTGGCCAAGTTGAGAGGCCCGGATTGCCGCCACATACCCTCCTGGACCAGCACCGATCACGATAAGATCAAAGATGTTATTTGACATTTTTCTGACTCCTTGCCCCATTCACTCACAAGATAAAGGATAAACTTTAAGCGCACCCTAACGCGAAATATAACGATTGTCAGCCCTTTTATAAAAGCAAAGAAAGAAAGTCAGGCTAACTCTAGGTTCCGGCCAGGCTAGAACATAAGGACATGAAGATTCAAGCAACGAGATAACCGTCCATCAATTGATTTCTTACATAGCAGGGATAAAGAAAGACGGATCTACAATTAAGTACTGGATGATTTTTTCTAATTTTTTAGCGAATGTTAAGTCCTCTTCAGTTCTTTTTTCTTCTTCAGAGAGCGTAGGATCTTTAGGCGTCTGATCTGCTTTTTTCTTGTTTTGATCATTTTCATCTTGGGTTGTTTCAGGTTGGGGTGAAGAAGAAGGTTGTGTAGCATAACCATCCCTTCCAATTATAATCGTTAAAACTGATACAACTGTTAAATTTATGAGGCTCAAGGGCATTCCTGTCATCCTATCTTTGAAGTTTTCTTGTCAAATAGTAGGTTTAAAGGGTTAAAATTTAATTAATTAGCGATTACTTTTTAGAGCATTCAAGCCAAGCCAACACCTTGTTGTCTTTCTTGACAATTCAAACATAAACTTATACCAGTAGCGTCACATTCAAGTGAGCCTTTAAAATTTTTGTCTCCGGTTATTTTTAATCTATGTCTTCATACCCAAACTTTAAATTTGACATTATCTTCAAAGCTTCAAGTCATCGCGGACGTATAGGCCAAATTACGACTCCCCACGGCACCATCGCTACGCCTGCATTTATTTTTTGTGCGACAAAAGCGGCGATAAAAGGGGTCTCGCCTTCTGAAATGCACGCTCAGGGGACTCAAATCATTCTTTCCAATACCTACCATTTAATGCTGCAACCTGGTGGAGAAGCTATCGAAAAAATGGGCGGGCTCCATAAATTTATGGGCTGGAATGGGCCGATGCTGACTGATTCAGGAGGTTATCAAATTTTTAGCCTTGGGCATGGCTCAGTTGCAGAAGAAATAAAAGGCCGTAGAGGAACAAGCAAACGCCGCACCTTAAAGCGCATTACCGAAGAGGCAGCAGAGTTTCAATCCTATATCGATGGGCGTACGCATATCTTAACGCCAGAAAAATCGATGCAAGTTCAACACCAACTGGGCGCAGATTTAGTGGTGGTTCTCGATGAATGCACCCCTTTTCACGTGGAAAAATCTTATACGCAAAAATCCATGGAAATGAGCCATCGTTGGGCTGTGCGTAGTCTTAATGAATTTGACCGTAGCAATGACGGCAGGCAAGCTATTTATGGTATTGTTCAAGGTGGCGTCTATCCGGATCTACGTCAAGACAGTTGCGATTTCGTCAATAGCCAACCCTTTTTTGGACATGCTGTTGGGGGTTGTTTAGGAAAAGATAAAATTCAAATGAAAGAAATTGTCGATCTAACCCTAGAATTATTGGACCCTCACCGCCCCATTCACCTACTTGGCATTGGCAATGTAAATGATATCTTTAATGGAGTCCAAGTTGGCATTGATACCTTTGATTGTGTCCATCCAACTCGCTTAGCTCGCCACGGCGGAGCGCTAGTAAAAGCCCACCATTGGCAAGATCTAGGCATAAAAGGCAAAGAGCATATCAACTTACGAAATCAGAGCTTTCAAACGGATTCACGTCCGATTGATGAGACATGTGAATGCTCCACCTGTCAAACCTACTCACGCTCTTATTTACATCATTTACTGAAAGCAGGTGAGATTTTGGTCATTAATCTTTTAACAGTTCATAACGTGTTTTATATGAACGCCCTCATGTCAGCTATCCGTAAAGCGATTCTTGAAAATTCTCTAACTCAAGAACGCAAGAAATGGCTGCATGAAGCAGAAAATTGATGATATGCCTAATCTCCATAGCCAATTTGAATCAAAGCATCTCGAATATACTTAATAGTTCGTAAGCCATAGGTCATGCTATCACTATGGGCATACGTGCCAAATACTTCTCCGTAAGGCCCGACAAGCTTTTTATGAGAGCTGCCGTTTGATTCAATAACACTGTTATTCCCACAAATATGCTTCCAGAGTGTTTTAAACTTCTTAAAAGTTACATTTTGAAACTTTTGAGAATCAAAGATATTTTGATGAATTTTTCCAAGCTTCCCTTTTAGCTCAATAGTGGCACGCGGTTCTAAAAGAACTGCATTTTGACGAGCATGTAATATTCGCATTCCTCGCGGACGCAAAGCACTATATTGCTGAAAAGCAGAAACGGAATCCATAATTTCCTCTTCCTCTTCCTCTTTCTCTTTCTCTTTCTCTTGTTCCTTAGGTTTCTCGGATATAATGGTTATCAGATTTTCTTTTCTTTCTTCCTCTTTATATTGTTCCTCCAAAGGATTACTGACCTCTGGCTTCAACACCTTCTCATCGCCTTGTAACTCTTCTTTAACTTTTTCAGGAATGACTAACACTTTAGCAT
>JACVCA010000136.1 GCA_016742295.1 Alphaproteobacteria bacterium
GGCTATAGGTCTTCCTGTTTTCACAGGAATTCCTGGGTTTGGTCTTGCTTACATGGCAGGGCCTACAGGTGGATTTTTGCTTGGTTTTATAGCAGCAGCCTATGTAAGCGGTACATTGGTTGAATGCGGTTGGGGCAAAAGCATCGGGGGGTCACTGATAGTATTCATCTGCGGAGATATTGCACTCTATGTGCCAGGTATGGTGTGGTTGATTTATCTATTCGGTATAGAGACTACTTTAAATAATTTTGTAGCATGGCTTCCAGCTTTAATCGTCAAAGAGTTTCTTGGAGCTGCAAGCCTTCCAATTGTAAACCCATTTTTAAGGCGAACTGTACAAGACTAAGCCCTACTAGGTAGAGTGGACTGAAAGTAAGTTCTTAGAAAGTGTGAGGAGTACAAAGTGAAGCAGCTATTTTTAGCAATATTGTTTTTTATAGTGATAGCTGGAAATTTAGTTCAGGAAGTTCAAGCCATCGCAAATCAAACACCAAAGCAGATTGGCCATTTCGGTCAGTGGACGGCTTATGTGATGACTGAAAACCAGCAGCAAGTTTGTTATATGGTTAGTCTTCCAATCTCTTCAAAAGGCAACTATAAAAAACGTGGCCAAGTTTATGCTATGATAACTCATAGACCCAGTGAAAAAAGTTATAATATTGCAAGCTTTCATGCGGGCTATAAATTCTCCCCAGGTGCCAAGGTAAAAGTTCGGTTAGGAACGCAGGAGTTTACTTTATTCACCGCTGGAGAAACAGCATGGACGTCAGATAACAGCGAAGATCACGCATTAGTGGCTGCAGTTAATAAAGAGAGCATGATGACTGTGTTCGGGACCTCTAGCCGTGGAACAAAAACAGAAGATAGCTATTCGCTGACAGGATCTTCAAGAGCGCTTGCAGCGATAAATCAAGCGTGTAGTGTAAAGTAAACAACTTATACTCGAAGAGTTTTAAGGCCTGATACCAAAAGGTTCTTCTCAAATCCTATCTTAGTCATGTGAAGGTACTGAACTCACACTTACAACTACTTCCAAGGGTAAAGAGGTTTCTGAAGATCTAATTATTTCATTATCAAGCATTAAGTGGTATTTTACAAGAGCTCCCCTAACGTCTAAACCTGTTTCTCTTTTTTTTGCTTCTGATGTACTACCATGATATGATGATTGAAGTATTTCAACACGCTTTGCATTTATATGAGTAGCTATAAATTGTTCTTTGGTTTGGCTGCCAGAAGCTAAATTTTCGAGAGTGGAAGTTATAAGGTCTTTTTGTGTAGGTGTTATCCTGATGCTTCCCCATTGTAGATCATTTTCATTAATACTAACACTATCTGTAACCCCGCCGCCGCCGGTACCTTTCAAATGGAACGGGGCCTTAAGCATCTTATAAAGATAATGTCCAGAGATAGTTAAAGGGAAAAGTTCGGTAACTTCACTAACTGCAGCTTGTGTGCTAGTGACATTCTTAGTAAGTGCTGCTGGTACTTGTCTGCGTGTGGGGGGGTGAGCTTGTGAAAGTATACCGGGATTTTGTGCTTGTCTCATAACAGATCTAGCAGGTTCACTTGTAGGTGCTGGTTGTTGGGTTGACGATAGAGGCAGAGCTTGCTTTATAGGGGGAGCCCGAAGAGGAGGCGGGGGTAATAAAACATTTGTTCTCGCAGCTCTAAAATCTTCACCCGAGTTTGGTCGAGAGCTTAAGGCCGACTCTCCCATAACAAAAATTCCAATGCAGGCAGAGTAATAAAATAAGCATTTTGACATTTTTTCCTCCTCAATATGGAAAATTCATTTTTCCTACTTCACTTTTGAATCTATATCATTAAAGTCCAGGAGAAGGAACATTTTTATTCTAAAGGCCAATAGAAATTTTCTTATTGACAATATTGTTCATCAATGCTTCAGTTATAGTGATAAAAATTAGTTGTTTAGGAGAGTTAGCATGAAACTTAAATTTTTTATATATACTTTTTCGTGCGTGATTTCAATAGGTTTTGCTCATGCACGTTTCACATGTGCTCAAGAGGAGAGCGGGGTAAAACTCTTACAACATATCCGAAAACATTTACCATTTCTTGAAAAAGACCAAGCTGTAAAAGCTTCTCCTAAAAAAGAAAGGTCAGAATTTGGACGGGTTTTAAAACGTACAAAGGCCTATTATGGACCTGCCTTAAAACCTACTGAATTCAAAAAACGCAAAGGTGGGGCTGTCTCTCCTCGGGTTAATGACCGTCGACGTGTCACCGCTATGGCTTGGGAAGAACAGGTTGTCTCATCTCCTGAAGAGATCGCTTATAAAATCTATTTAGATTTTATGGATAAAAATTTTTCGGCGTTATATCCTCTTTTTTCAAAACCTAATCGAAATTTAACTGTTCTGGGTTTAGGTTGTAATTTTATGCTCGAAAATGTATTAGGGCAAGTTCTCATCGATACAAGATATGAGGATGGTCATCGACATATTCATCCTCCAATTCCTAATTTTGAAATGAGTGAAGCAGCAAACGAAGAATCGTGAGACAGGTGTCTTCTCTTAAAATTAAGCATTTTATATTAAAGTGATATTTTTTGAAATATTAAAGCTGAAATCCACTCTTTATTAGAGCTTTCTCCTTTGCCTACGTGGGAATGGCGAAAGAAGAATCCCATGTTAGGTATAGGAAAGCTATTCTTTAAAAAAGAGAGATACTATAAATCTAGCTTTACTTGGATATTTTTAAGGCCGCAATAACCCCATTATATTATGAACTTCTTCAATGTTTTTTTGAGCGATGAGGTTTGCTTTAGCATTTCCTTCGGCGAGAAGTGCATCAATAGAAGAGATATCTTTCAAAAGGTTTTGACTTTCTTGGGTTATGGGGCCTAATGTGGCAACCAAAATATCAGTTAGCTCTTTTTTAAACACCGCAAAACTTTGGCCTGCGAATTGCTGGCAGACATTTTCAAGGGTCTTACCTTGAAGAGCTGCATAAATATTGATTAAATTTAAAGCTTCTGGGCGAGATTCAAGCTCCTTGGGTGAGAAGGGCAGGGGTGCTGGATCAGTTTTGGCTTTGCGGATTTTGAGGGCAATGGTATCAGCATTATCCATAAGATGAATGCGTGAATAATCTGAAGGGTCTGATTTACTCATTTTTGCAAGGCCATCTCGCAGACTCATAACGCGCGTGGCCGTCCCCAGAATTTGCGGTTCAGGAAGGGGGAAAAACTCTGTTTTATAAGCACGATTAAAGGTACCTGCAATATCTCTTGCCAATTCAAGATGTTGCTTTTGATCCTCTCCGACAGGTACATGAGTGGCTTGATAGATTAAGATATCAGCAGCCATCAAGACAGGATAGGCATAAAGTCCTAGGCTTGCTTGATCCTTTTGCTTACCAGCCTTATCCTTAAATTGTGTCATGCGATTCAGCCACCCTAAAGGAGTAAGACAGCTTAAAAGCCATGAGAGTTGGGTATGACCGGTTACTTGGCTCTGGTTAAAAATAATGCTTCTTTTAGGATCTATGCCTGCAGCAATATATACAGCTGCAGCGGTACGAATGCTTTGACGAAGCATCTGAGGATCTTGGGGGGTTGTTAAGGCATGTAAATCAACAATGCAAAAAAGACATTCATAATCATTTTGCATTGTAACCCAGTTGCGGATAGCGCCCAAATAATTGCCCAGATGGAGATAACCTGTGGGTTGGATTCCGGAAAGGATGCGGCTCATATACTTTACTCTTTTGTTATTTAGTTTCAGATTTAAATTGCAATCGAAGCTCTTTTAAGTTGAGAGCGCCTGTAAGTCTTGCCAATATAATAAATGCAGACAATCCGCCAAATACAAGAAGGCTTAGGGCTGTCAGGCGTTCAAACGTATTTCCCTCCATTAAGAAAAGGAGCTTTGATTTCGCAATTTCAAGACCAATCCACAGTATAAAGCATGCAATCAGAAGCCTTATAAAAAAAAGCTGTAAAGTTTGATTAAAGCGCAGAAAACCATCCTTCATCAACATATAACCAAGGGCGCTAGCATTGATCCAAGCTGCTGCTGCAGTTGCAAGAGCGATACCAATATGTCCAAAAGGTTTAAGACAAGCAAGGCTTAAAAGAATATCAATTACGACCGCCCAAATAGCTACTTTCAAAGGCGTTTTCGTATCTTCGCGAGCATAAAAGCTTGTATTAAATATTTTGGTCATTACGTAAGCGGGTAATCCACATGAATAAGCCATCAAAGCGTGTGCTGTTAAGAGGCTTTCGTGGGAGCCGAATTCTCCTCGTTCGAAAAGCACGCTGATTAATGGAATAGCTAGACAAACAAGTCCTACTGTTGCTGGCATTGTAAACAAAAGGGCATATTCAATAC
>JACVCA010000137.1 GCA_016742295.1 Alphaproteobacteria bacterium
GTGAATATGATGTTCCAGTCCTATGCTTTATTTCCTCATATGACAGTTGAAAACAACGTGGCATTTGGTTTGAAACAAGAAGGAATTGGTAAAGATGAACTATGGGAACGCGTTAGCGAAACACTGAAACTTGTCCGAATGAATGCATTTGCACATCGTAAACCGCATCAATTATCGGGCGGTCAAAGGCAACGTGTGGCTTTGGCTCGTAGCTTAATTAAACGACCAAAACTATTATTGTTAGATGAACCTCTTGCTGCACTTGATAAAGTGTTACGTGAAGAAACTCAGTTTGAACTTGTGAATATTCAAGAAGAGGTGGGGATTACATTTATCATGGTGACCCATGACCAGGAAGAAGCGATGACCATGTCAACGCGAATTGGGATTATGGAAGAAGGGCGCATCCGGCAAATTGGGACGTCGCAAGAAATTTATGAGTATCCAAATTCAAGGTATGTTGCTGATTTTATTGGTAAAATTAATATATTTGAAGGTATTGTAACCGAAGATCATCCCGATCATGTGGTGGTGGCTTCCGATGAGGTTGCTTGCAACCTTTATATCAGCCATTCCTCATCAGCCCCTCTAGGTGCTCAAGTATCAGTCGCCATCCGACCGGAAAAAATTATGATGTCCAAAGAGCCTTTACAGAATAAAAAATATAACTGGACCAAAGGGAACGTCAATGAGATTGCTTATTTCGGTGATGTTTCAGTTTATTATATTGCCCTTGCCAATGGCAAACGAGTTTTAGCAACCACTCCCAATTTGGTTCGCTTGGCTGAACGTCAGATAAATTGGGATGATGAAGTCTATCTGCAATGGCTGCCGGAAAATGGGGTTATTTTATTATCTTAATTCTGACTATAAAATAAAATTTATCTTAACACCTGTATTTAGCTTAAATTTTTATATTCTTGCATGGCAGAAAAATGCTAGGTTATAAATAAGAATTATGTAGCCTTGCAAAGCTTAAAATGAAAGAAGTAATATGTCCTATTTTCTTATAGCCGCAAGATCTATAATGCTTTTGCCGTTTTTACGGAATATAAAGGGAAGGCCGTTTGTCCTTGCTGTCCCTTTGTTGTGGACCTTATTGTTCTTTGTCATTCCCTTTGGAATTGTTCTTAAAATAAGCTTTTCAGAAAGTATATATGGAGCCCCTCCTTATGGAGCTATGATTGAATGGCTCAATGATGTGACGATGAGCATTCGCATCAATTTTTCAAGTTATCTATTTTTATTTCAAGATAATCTATATGTTAAGAGTTACGTTTCTTCTTTGGGGCTTGCAGGTTTTGCGACACTTATTTGTCTTTTTATTGGTTATCCTATGGCTTATGGGATTTCCCAAGCTCCCTTAAAATGGCGCTTACCTCTCTTGTTGATGGTGATTTTGCCATTTTGGACATCATTTTTAATTCGTATTTATGCATGGGTAGGTATTTTGGGACATAATGGCCCTATTAATAGTCTTTTGCTTAATTTACATCTCATTGACGCTCCCTTAACGCTTTTAAATAATAATTTTGCAGTATGTATAGGGCTGGTTTATGCTTATTTGCCTTTTATGATTTTACCTTTATATACGGTTTTTGAAAAAATGGATTCTGCACTCCTTGAAGCTGCTGCCGATCTGGGTGCTCGACCATTTCTTACGTTTTTAAAAGTAACGTTGCCCTTATCGACCTCAGGAATTATCATCGGTTCAATGCTAGTCTTCATTCCTGCTGTCGGTGAATTTGTTATTCCCGAACTTTTAGGGGGGTCTGATAATCTTATGATTGGAAAAGTATTATGGACAGAATTTTTTAATAACCGCGACTGGCCGGTTGCTTCAGCAATTGCAATTTGTTTGCTGATACTTTTGGTTTTGCCTATGATCGTATTTCAACGTCTACAAATGCGAAAAAGTTAAAATGCGTGCAAAAAAGTCAAGATTAATTCTAATGGTCATAGGCTTTGGTTATGCTTTTTTGTATTTACCCATTATGATGCTCATCGTTTTTTCATTTAATGAATCACGTTTAGTTACCGTATGGTCGCGATTTTCGACTAAGTGGTATTATGAGCTCCTTCATAATCAAAGTATCTTAAAGGCTGCATGGGTTAGTCTTCAAGTAGCTATCATATCAGCGACAATAGCGGTCATTGTAGGAACATTAGCCGCAATTGTTATTACCCGTTTCAAAAGTTTACGGGGCCGGACTTTATTTAATGGGCTCCTTACAGCACCCATGGTCATGCCGGATGTCATTACTGGCCTTGCACTTTTGCTGCTGTTTGTAGCGTTAGAACAAAGCCCTTTTTGGCCATTTAGCCGCGGAATTTCAACGATTACAATAGCCCACACCACGCTTGCGATTGCCTATGTTGTCGTTATTATTACGAGTAGACTTGCCGAATTTGATAGGTCCCTTGAAGAAGCTGCGCTTGATCTTGGGGCGCATCCTATGATGGTGTTTTTCCGCATCACGTTACCGCTAATTACCCCGTCGCTTATTGCTGGATGGCTTTTGGCTTTTACGATTTCTCTAGATGATGTGGTAATTGCAAGCTTCGTTTCAGGCGCTGGCTCAACAACCTTACCAATGATCGTATTTTCGAGCGTCAGGTGGGGGGTAACACCTCAAATAAATGCACTTGCAACCATTATCGTGAGTCTTGTAACATTAGGCGTTATCATTGCAGGGCTACTCATCAATCGACAACAACGGTTGGAAAGAATTTTAAATCGAAATGGAAGGTAGGGTCATGATAGGACAAATATCCCCAAAACCCCACATTATTGTACTTGGAAATGAAAAAGGCGGTACTGGAAAATCGACAATTGGCATCCATTTGATTATTTATCTTTTAAGATTAGGGTTTAAAGTCGGTACAATTGATGTGGATGCAAGGCAAGGGACGTTATCAAGTTACCTTGCCAACCGTCAAGCCTACAGCCAAACGAATAACATCAAGTTACCCTGCCCGCAACATTATGCCATATTAAACAGTAATCTCGATATGCGGCAAGCAGCCCAAGAGGCTGAAAAGAAAATCTTCGAAGAGACATTGGCCAATTTAAAGGCTTGCGATATTATTGTGATTGATACTCCTGGTAATGATACTTATCTCTCACAGTTAGCCCATTCTTATGCAGATAAATTGATAACTCCCATGAATGATAGTTTTGTTGATCTGGATGTTTTAGTTAAGGTAAACACCCTTGGCGATAAGATGATAAAGCCAAGCAGCTATGCTGAAATAGTTTGGGAACAAAAAAAGCAGCGATTGATGCGGGATAAAATAACAGTGGACTGGATTGTCGTACGTAATCGGCTAAGTAACTTAAGTGCCAAGAACAAAGAAGAAATGTGGAGAATGCTACAATTAATTTCTGGACGTTTAGGGTTCCGTTTGGTTCATGGTTTTACAGAACGGGTGATTTTCCGTGAACTGTTTCTCAAAGGCCTTACTCTTTTGGATGTTGAGGCTATTGGCGCAGCCTTCAGTCTGTCTCATGTAGCAGCCCGTCAAGAGCTGCGCACTTTGATGCAAGCCTTGAGGCTTTCAGATCTTGACCAACGTCTTGCTGAAACAGGTTAAAGCTGGTGCATTACCTTCTGTTAATTAGCTTTGTGGGTATTTCAATCTTTGCCTTAATAAGGTGGTTTGTTCGGGCTGATCCGGCAGTTATCATTTGGACTTTAAAATTCTTATTAATGAGCTTACTTTTACTTGGGGGTATCTTCTTATTACTTTCCGGACGCCTGATTCCCGTCTTATCTTTCTTTACTGCTCTTATACCCTTTGTTCTGCCTCTATGGGTTTATGCAAAACGCTCATTACTTAATTCGCAGTCTGAAGAGAGCACCAAGAATTTCGAAAGACCAATGACTCTTGAAGAAGCTTATCAAATTTTGGAATTAAAACCAGGGGCCAATGCTCAGGCCATCAAAAAAGCTCATCATCGCATCATTATGAAGTTGCATCCTGACCATGGTGGATCGACTTATCTCACTATTAAAGTTAATCAAGCCAAAGATTTACTTTTAAAAAATAATAAAATATAGAATATAGGTGCGTGGCCACTAAAAAAGATTTTGAGAGAAATCAAAAAATTGTAGTTAATATCATTTAAGAATGTAGCTTAAATAGCTGCAGCTATGACCTTTGCGTTTACCTCGCTTTTCGTACCGTGTTTCAACCCAATCATCAGGAGGAGTGCGGGCAGCTTTAAGAAAAGCTGGATGAGGCATAAAATTAGGATTTTTTGCAATAACTTCAATTATATGTTTCACATACTCCTGATCATCGCTTG
>JACVCA010000138.1 GCA_016742295.1 Alphaproteobacteria bacterium
TCAATTTTTCCAATGGTAGATTCTTTAGCAACAACCTAACAACGTTATCATTCACCTCCTGAAAATATAATTCAAGATAATGGTATCAGTCCTACTTATACAAGCTATATTGGTCAGCCGCTTAAAATTTCTTTACCCCTTATTGCAGACAAGCATACCCTCATTCAGGAAAAAGTAATACAGGATAAAGTTTCTCAAAACTTAGCTAAATCTAATAAAATTTTAAAAGCGCCAGATCATAAGCCTGTATCTAATCTTTCTCTTCCTGCAAGTGCTTTAAAACCTCTTAAGAAACCAACAGTGCAAATTCCTTTATCTGAAGAGACCGTTCTTTCATCTAGAGGAGATTTGGAGCCACAAGTTATTATTTTACCAACCCGTAAACCAAGTTTATCAAAACAAAAAAATGAAAACACTAGCTTCTCGGAGATACAAAAAAGTAAAGAGGCCAAGTTGCCGTTTGCTCAACTCAATCCGCACCGTCAGCTGAATTTTTTGTGGCCTTTAAAGGGTAAGATATTATCCGGATTTGGTGCTAAATCAATTTTAAAATATAATCGTGGCATAAATATTTCAGCCGCTTTAGGAGATAGTGTGGTTGCTTGTGAGAATGGAATTGTGGCTTATTCAGGAAATGAAATCAAAGGGTTTGGTAATTTGATTCTTATAAAGCACGCAAATGGCTGGATGAGTGCTTATGCGCATAACCGTCACTTACTAGTGAAACGGGGGGACAATGTTCAACGTGGTCAAAAGATTGCAGAGGTAGGAACATCGGGAAATGTCGAACAGCCTCAGCTTCACTTTGAATTGCGTCAGAAAACACATGCGGTTGATCCTCAAAAATATTTAGGTTATTAAGTTTTGAAGAAAGCAAATTCCTTACTCAAGAATGAGAATCTTATAGAAAGATTATATAAGCCTTGGAGGCAAAACAGGATGCTATACCGCACATATATTAAAGCTTTGGGCGTGCCAATTGTTGGAAATTTTGTTTGGAAAAGCTTAATTATATTTTTACTATTTTGTCCTCAAGTCTATGCTGATCAACCTCTTCCCTGGCAAATTGGTTTTCAAAAAGCAGTCACGCCAGTTATGGAGCGTATCAATGACCTTCATAATTGGGTTTTGGTTATTGTAAGTGGTATTGGAGTGTTTGTTTTAGGGATGCTCGGTTGGATTATACTTCGTTTTCGTGCAGTGAAAAACCCTCAACCTTCTCAACATACTCATAATCCTTTCCTGGAAATGATATGGACAATAATCCCCGTGTTTATGCTTTTAATTATTGCAGTTCCTTCTTTTAAGCTTATGTTTTACATGGATAAAGCTGTAAACCCTGAGATGGAAATTCGAGTGACTGGCAATACTTGGTATTGGAAGTATGAATATCCTGAACATCAACTCAGTTTTGATAGTCAAATTGTTTCGGATCAAAATTTAAAAAAAGATCAACTTCGCCTACTTGAAGTTGATAATCAAATTGTTGTGCCAATTAATACAACTGTTCGCTTGTTGTTTACATCTTCTGATGTGCTTCATAGCTGGACAGTTCCTGCATTTGGCGTTAAGAAAGATTGTATTCCAGGAAGGCATAATGAAGCTTGGATCAATGTCTCTAGGGAAGGAACTTATTATGGTCAATGTTCAGAATTATGCGGAATGAAACACGGATTTATGCCAATTTCCGTACGTGCAGTTTCTAAAAAAGCATTTCAAGAATGGCTTAAAGGAGCTAAACAGAAATTTGCCTGATTTTATCCTTCATTTCACCTAAATGATGTACTTTCTTAATCGAGCTTCAAGAAGGAAATAGGATGCCTGACCCCGCTTCACCTGCTGTTAATCAAATGGATCATCTTCATCCAACCGGATGGCGGCGATGGATTTTATCAACTAATCATAAAGATATTGGCACGATGTATATCATTTTTGCTATTGTAGCTGGTCTTATCGGGTCATTTATCTCCATGATAATGCGGGCGCAATTAGCTTCCCCTGGCTCGCTCTTACTTGGTGACCACTATCAATTTTACAATGTAATAATAAGCATGCACGGTCTTTTGATGATTTTTTTTATGGTCATGCCAGGGCTCATTGGAGGATTTGGCAATTGGTTTGTTCCGCTGATGATTGGTGCTCCTGATATGGCGTTTCCGCGAATGAATAATATAAGTTTTTGGTTACTGCCAAGTTCGCTTATCCTCTTGATGCTTGGAGGATGTATAGGGGTAGGATTTGGGACAGGTTGGACCTTTTATCCTCCCTTAAGCACGACTTTGATACATAGTGATGCTGCTGTTGACTTTATGCTTTTTAGCTTACATGTAGCTGGTGCAGCCTCAATTTTAGGGGCAATTAACTTTGTAACCACTATTCTTAATATGCGTGCTCCCGGAATGGGGCTTCATAAAATGCCATTATTTGTGTGGTCACTATTAGTGACATCATTTCTGATTATTATTGCAATGCCAGTTTTGGCTGGAGCCATTACCATGTTAATTACAGACCGTAATTTTGGTACAACTTTTTTTGATCCTGCAGGAGGAGGAGATCCAGTCTTATTCCAGCATCTGTTTTGGTTTTTTGGTCATCCCGAAGTTTACATAATGATCTTGCCCGCATTTGGTATTGTAAGTCAGATCATCTCAACATTTTCTAAAAAACCAGTGTTTGGCTATTTGGGGATGGTTTATGCAATGGTTTCAATTGGGGTCATTGGATTTGCAGTATGGGCACATCATATGTTTACAGTTGGCCTCGATGTGAGAACAAATGCATATTTTACTGCCGCTACAATGATTATTGCTGTTCCCACCGGCATTAAGGTTTTTAGTTGGCTTGCAACGATGTGGGGGGGGTCGCTGACCTTTCCAACACCGATGTTGTTTGCCCTCGGATTTATCGTGTTGTTTACTCTTGGAGGGCTTACTGGTGTTGTGCTGTCCAACCAAAGTTTAGATATTATGCTTCACGATACTTACTACGTCGTGGCACATTTTCACTATGTCCTTTCAATGGGTTCAGTTTTTGGTATGTTTGCAGCCTTTTATTTTTGGATAGGTAAGATGTCTGGAAAACAGTATTCAGAAATTTTAGGAAAAATCCATTTCTGGCTAACGTTTATTGGTGTAAATATTCTTTTCTTTCCCATGCATTTTTTAGGATTAGCGGGTATGCCTCGACGCATCCCTGATTATCCTCAGGCCTTTGCTTCTTGGAATATGATTATCTCGTTTGGTGCGGCCCTGACAGCAATTTCAATTTTATTATTTGTTTATATTATCTATCACACGCTTCGGTTTGGAAAACCTGTGGCCTCCAATCCTTGGGGTATGTTTGCAACAACGCTTGAGTGGACCGTCTCTTCTCCACCCCCTTTTCATACTTTTGAAGAACTTCCACTTGTTAAATAAAAGTGCCTTTTGAATGACCAAGAAACCGCCATGTTCACTTATTGAAGCACCTCAGCTAGGTCACTTATCGCTAACGCGAGACTACATTGACCTTTTGAAGATAAGGGTCATGTCATTGGTTGTCTTTACAGCTGCCATTGGTATGGCTTTAGCTCCGGGACGGCTTCATCCATTTTTAATGTTAGTATCAATATTATGTGTCGCAGGGGGGGCAGGGGCTGCGGGGGCAATCAATATGTGGTATGATAGAGATATTGATGTATTGATGGGTCGGACAAAAAAACGTCCTATCCCAATGGGAAGAATTAAAGCAGCTGATGCTTTGGGTTTTGGTATTGTGGTTGCTTGTGGCTCTGTCTTAATGATGGCGTTTGCAGCAAATTACCTTGCAGCTTTTTTTCTTGCATTTTCAATTTTCTTTTATGTGGTTATCTATACAATTTGGTTAAAAAGACGAACCCCGCAAAATATTGTTATTGGGGGGGCGGCTGGGGCTTTCCCGCCTATGATTGGTTGGGTAGCGGTGACAGGTTCAGTTTGTTATGAAGCATTGGTATTATTTTTAATTATATTCTTGTGGACACCTCCTCATTTTTGGGCTTTAGCGCTTTATCAATCAGAAGATTATGCAAAGGCAGGACTCCCTATGATGCCGCTTGTAGTTGGGGTTGCAAACACCAAAACGCGAATCTTATTCTATAGCATCCTTTTGGCAGGCATGAGCATTGTCCCATATTTTTTGGGTATGGCGGGGGTAGTATATCTTGCACAAGCTTTTCTTTTTTGGGGGAAATTTATTTTGTTATGCATAAAGATGGAATATATAAACAGTTTCTTTACAACGAGAAATCTATTTATTTATTTAATTATTTATTTTTTTTTT
>JACVCA010000139.1 GCA_016742295.1 Alphaproteobacteria bacterium
GCTTAGGGGTAATGGTCAATGAGTTAGCCTATACACATCCTACCAATACTTCCAATGGTTTGGTGTGGAGTGCTCCTATCCGCTTGCAGAAAATTAAAATTGGCGTTGTTTCTGCCTCAAATATTTCAGCTTCAGTGAGTAAAGATAATTTAGAGTATTCCCTGTTAGGTATGAGTTTCTTAAAAAAAATTAAACAATTTGAAATTCACAAAGGCGTTTTAGTATTAAAAAATTAATACTTTTAAAACTACATTCAATCAAAGACTCTTATTATTTTCTAAAGCCAGCACTTCACCCACTAAATAAAGTGATCCACAGATAAGGATTCGACTTGGCTTTTGAGTCGCGGTAAGTGAGTTTTTTATGTTTGTCATAGCGTGCTCCAAGTTGCTGCAAGATTGTACGGTAAAACCTAGGGTGCGGGCAGTGCTTTCCAAGGCTTCTGCAGAGTAGAAATTGTTATAGCCTTCTAGGTTCAGTGTTTTAACCTCACAAACTAAGTTTTTAAAAGGTTTTAAAAAAGCTATTGCATCTTTCGTTTGTTGGAGAGCAACAATCAAGTAGAGAGGCTTTGATTCCCACTGCCTTATAGTGGCTGCAATTTGAAGGGCCGCAGAAGTGTTATGTGCGCCATCAACCCACAGTTCACAATCCTTTGGAAGTTCCCACTTATTTTTATCTAAACGTTGCAGCCTTCCTGGCCAAGAAACAGTCTCAAGGCCTTTATGGCGAGCTTGAGTGGACACTTTAAACTCAGTTAAAATGTCAAGAATAGAAAAAGCTAAGCTTGCATTGGTGACTTGATGGAGGCCTGGAAGCCCAAGTTTAACTCCTTGAAGATCCGCTCGGGGATAGACTTGATAAAAGGGGGCATGGCGTATCTGCGCAGTTTTGAAAATTCTCTCTATGACTTCATGATTTTGATGAATGGTAATGACGGGCCTGTAAGGTTTTATAATACCAGCTTTTTCTTGGGCAATATTACCAAGAGTTTCACCAAGAAGTTCTGTATGATCCTGTGAAATCGAGGTAATCACACTACAAATAGGATTAACAATTACATTTGTGGGATCAAGGCGTCCTCCTAGGCCTGCCTCAAGAAGTAAAATATCTGCAGGGTATTTAGAAAAAGCTAAGAAGGCGGTAGCGGTCATGATTTCAAAAAAGCTTAGAGTATTATCTGCTGAAGCTTCAAGTACACGATGTAAGAGTACATTTAAAATTTGCTGATCAATAGGTGTGCCGGCAAGCATTACACGTTCATTTAAATGGATAAGATGAGGAGAGGTATAGGTATGAACTGTATACTTTGCAGTCTGAAGCATTGATTTCAAGAAAGATAAGACAGAGCCTTTCCCGTTGGTTCCTGCAATGTGAATGGTGGGGGGTAAATTAAGATGAGGGTCTCCAAGCCTTCTAAGAAATTTTTGAAAGCCTTTTAAAGAGGTACGCCGTTTTTGTAAACGCGCTTGTAGAAGCACCTCAATTCGAGGATCTTCGATTAAATTTCTTATCATCTTTAAAGCTTAAAAAAACGTATTTAAGAATTTAACGCTAGGTTTGAATTAATTCCCTGCTTAAAAATTCCTAATATCTTGCTTAGAGTTGATTGCAGTTGCGCGCGTGGGATCACCATGTCGATCATGCCATGTTCTAGAAGATATTCTGATTTCTGAAAACCAGCTGGCAAATTTTCACGAATTGTTTGTTGGATGACACGGGCACCTGCAAAGCCAATTATAGCGTTAGGCTCGGCAATTGTAATATCCCCTAACATTGCAAAAGAAGCAGATACCCCACCTGTGGTAGGATTTGTTAAGATAGTGATATAGGGAAGCTTTGCTTCTTTAACCCGTGTTGTCCCGATAATTGTACGGGGCATTTGCATAAGAGAAAGGATTCCTTCTTGCATGCGTGCGCCGCCTGATGAGGTAATAATAATAAGGGCTGCACGTTGAGTTACAGCAGTATTAGCTGCAGTCACTAAAGCCTCTCCTACTGCAGTTCCCATAGATCCTCCCATGAAAGAAAAGTCAAAAACGGCAATCACTGCTTTATTGCTATTGATCGTACCGTAGGCTACCTGCACTGCATCTTTTTCATTCGTTCGTTGACGAGATTCTTTCAGTCGGTCAGTATATTTTTTTAAGTCACGAAATTTCAAAGGGTCAAGAGGAACATCGGGAATTTCTACTCGGGTATACCCAGACTTATCAAACAGAGACTCAAGCCGAAGTTTAGGGCTAATATGCATATGATGACCACAATGCTGACAAACGAAGAGGTTTTCAAGCAGGTCACGGTGAAAAATCATTTGCTCGCAAGAACCGCAACGCTTCCAGAGATTATCTGGTACGTCACGGCTCACAAGAGCTCTTAATTTAGGCCGTACGAAATTTGTAAGCCAATTCATAAAGTATATCTCCAATAATTATATCGTGCGCTAGATCAGATATAAATCTATTTTTAAAAATTATCTAGTCACCAAACTATACCAATGTTGATTTCATGAGAGACAGCAACTGAACATTGTAATTTTTATAGATAAGAAAATAGAGGAACTATAATTAGCGTTTTTCTTTAATAAGGCTTGTTTGCTTTAAAAATTTTACAAAATGTAATGGTTATAAGAAATTATCGAGCGTTAATTTGATCACGCAAGAGTTTTCCAGCTTTAAAAAATGGAACATTCTTACCCTTGACTTTAACACTATCCCCAGTACGAGGGTTGCGTCCTGTTCGTGCTTCACGTCGTCGTACAGTAAAAACGCCAAAGCCTCGCAATTCAACACGCCCGCCTTTGGCTAATGTTTCTACGATTCGCTCAAAGATAAGTGTTACAGCTTCTTCAGCTTGTTGTGAAGTGATACCAGGATTAAGCTTATTAATTTTTTGAACTAATTCAGAGCGTGTCATCACCCTCTCCTATAAATATCTTATATTTTTCTAACGAGCATTTTCTCACACCATGCCAGAGGATAAATTGAGCGTCAAGTATTTATTGGAGTTTTTTGTGCATCAGAAAACCTTATTTCAAGTGACAGATAAAATTTTTAAAAAGCCTATACAAAAAAATATGAGGCATTATAAATAAATTATTGATTCTATACTATTAATAAGGGTATTATTAATCATTAGATCAATTACAAAAAAGTTAAGACCTCGCTTAAATATTAGTAAAAGGTTATTAAAATGAAAAATTTCAAATTTTAGCTACCTTTTCTATTCTCTCTACAATTAACTTTGCTTCTTTTCCTGAAAAATCTAATGATGAGGAACAATTAAAACCTACTGCTGAATTGTCTTGCAGCTTTTCGGGCGAAGTGTGAAGCACATAGGTACTTTAGAGCCTGCTTTTTATTTGGATAATAGATTATACTTCATTCGGGTTTTTTGGAAGCCCTTCAAAAAGCGGGGAGCCATACCACCAACGTGGCTATAACTGGGGTCTTTTCATACAATTGCTTGACCAAACGATAACGAAGCAGCTAAATTTATCAAAATTCGTTATTTATGTTGTAGGTCGATGGCACAAAAATTACTTTCTTTCCAAGATATTATTCTCTCCTTACAAAATTTTTGGGGGAAGCAAGGGTGTGCGGTTTTACAGCCTTACGATATGGAAATGGGTGCAGGAACATTTCATCCCGCTACGACCTTGCGATCCTTGGGACCGCGAAGCTGGCGGGCATGCTATGTCCAACCCTCACGCCGTCCCACTGATGGTCGTTACGGTGAAAACCCTAATCGTACGCAGCATTATTATCAGCTGCAAGTTATCATCAAACCTTCCCCTTTCAACATTCAAGAACTTTACCTTAAAAGCCTTGTAGAAATAGGCATTGACACCCATCTCCATGATATTCGTTTCATTGAGGATGATTGGGAAAGCCCGACGCTGGGAGCTTCTGGTTTAGGTTGGGAAGTTTGGTGTGATGGGCAAGAAATTAGTCAATTTACATATTTTCAACAGGTGGGGGGCTATGAATGTAATCCAGTTTCCGTTGAAATTACCTACGGTCTTGAAAGAGTGGCCTTATGTGTTCAAAATATCGATAACTTTTTTGATATGAATTGGAATGGAGCAGAAGGTAGCCAGAAGATTACCTATGGGGATGTTTTCTTGCAGGCAGAACAAGAATTCTCGGCTTATAATTTTGTGCATGCCGACACCGAAAAATTATTTGCTCATTTTACTGATGCTGAAGCTGAGTGTAACTCTCTTATAAAGAATCAATTGGCTTTACCGGCCTATGATCAATGTATCAAAGCAAGTCACCTCTTTAATCT
>JACVCA010000140.1 GCA_016742295.1 Alphaproteobacteria bacterium
GAATAAATGGTTCATAGATAATCTCCAATAATTCTTCTGAAAAAGGAAAAAAAGATCCTATCAGAACCCCTATAAGAACAGAGAGTAAGAGCCCAATGGGTTCTTTAATAACTTCCCATTTTTGTTCAAATTCCACTTCGGGTTGGGGGAGAGGAGGCTTTTTATAATTCATGAAAATTTCGCGGCAATGTTATTTTTTATGTTATTATAAAATTAATATAACATTTTATATGAAATAAGTCTAAACAAACTACAATGAAGCCCCAAAAGGTTAATGAATTTTTCGCGCGTCTTGCCCAGGCAAACCCAGTGCCCGAGACTGAGCTATACTATACCAATGTTTTTACGTTGCTTGTCGCTGTTATGATGTCCGCTCAAGCAACAGATAAAAGCGTCAATAAAGTCACCAGAACCTTATTTCAAATTGCTGATACGCCGGAAAAAATGTTAAATTTAGGAGAAGATCAAATACGGCAGCATATTCGATCAATTGGGTTTTTTAATACAAAAGCAAAAAACATTATTAAATTAAGCCAAATTCTAGTTGAAAGCTATCAAGGTCAAGTTCCAGATAATCGTCAAGCTCTTGAATCTTTTCCTGGGGTTGGGCGTAAAACGGCCAATGTTGTGCTGAATGTTTTTTTTGGCCACCCAACAATTGCTGTTGATACCCATATCTTTCGCGTGGCCAACCGAACTGGTCTTGCAGGAGGAAAAACACCTTATGAAGTGGAGATGAAGTTGTTGAAGTGTATACCTGAAACCTGGAGCTTGCATGCCCATCATTGGTTAATTTTGCATGGACGTTATATTTGTAAGGCTCGTAAACCGGAATGTGTGCGATGCCCAGTGTATGATTTATGTGCTTACAAGGCAAAAACAAATTAATAGAAGTTAGGAAAGAAATCTCAACAATTTTCTTTGCATAATATTTAAAAAGCACTCTGAATAATTTTCAGAGTACTTCTCTCCTAGAGTTTCTCCAAGGATCAAATTCAAAGCATTAAATTAAATCAAGGGTCCAGGCCTGGCGTCCACGATCTGAGTTTGTTGCTTGCATACGCACTCTTTGACCCGGGTAAATTTTTTGTAACCCCAAGCGTCTTAAAACTGATGCATGAACAAAAATATCACGCCCTCCATCATCTGGTGTAACAAAACCAAAACCCCGGATGGTATTAAACCATTTCACTTCACCTTCTGTTTCTTGAAGAGGGCCTACAGGTTGTGCAGGACGGTATCCAAATTGATAAGGTCCTGGCGACTGACGAGCAGGTTGAACCTCAATGATCTTACCGACTTGTCGACCTTTATTTCCAACGCCTACAATACAATTCACTTCATCGCCAGGACCCAAATATTGGTACCCGGCCGTATCTAAGACAGAAAAATGTAGAAAAATATCTTCATCAACGCCCTCTGGCATTACGAAACCAAATCCTTTAGAAGGATTAAACCACTTTACAATACACTTCAATTCCTCTCCTTGTAGAGGATCAATTTCAGAATAATCGAAGCCATCTTGCTTTAAGTTATCAGTATAATTCACCACTAGCCTCCCTAGCTTTATTACCACATTGCAAAGAGCCATGAGCTTTTTAACCAAACTCCATTGACTCAAAAAAAACATAGTGCCATAACAATTGCTTAGCTTATAAGCATTTTTATTATTTCTATATGGATGATTTGTAAGGAAGAGATTTTATGCTCAACTAATCACAACCAATACAATATCATAGTAGCTACTATGACATTATGATAGAATAAATGCAAGTATATTTTACTTAACGTCTAAAATAAAGGGGCGCAAATCTATGACAGTCCATAATGCAACTCTCATCTATGGAGATGGGATTGGTGCTGAAGTTATTGCATCGGCTAAGAAAATTATCGAAGAGACTGGGGTCCCCATAAATTGGGAAATTTGTGAGGCAGGCGCTGAAGTTTTTAAAAAAGGACTCGCTACTGGAATTCCAAATGAGACTATAGAGTCTATCAAAAGGACACGTATCGCGTTAAAAGGACCTCTTTCTACGCCTGTGGGATATGGGGAGAAAAGCGCAAATGTTACATTGCGAAAGCTTTTTGAAACATATGCCAACATTAGACCTATTAAGGAATTTCCAAAGGTGCCTTCACCTTATAACGGCCGCGGGATTGATTTAGTTATTGTGCGTGAGAATGTCGAAGATTTGTATGCAGGTATTGAATACATGCAAACCCCAAATGCTGCGCAGTGCCTTAAATTAATTTCCCGAAAAGGGTGTGATAAAATTATCAAGCTTGCCTTCGAATTCGTGCGTTCAGAAAATCGCAAGACCCTACATTGTGCTTCAAAAGCGAACATCATGAAATTAACTGAAGGTATGATGAAGCAGAGGTTTGAAGAGATAGCTAAAGATTATCCTGAAATTGATGCCCAACACATAATCATAGATAATTGTGCCCATCAGCTAGTGCGTTTTCCTGAAAAATTTGACACCATTGTGACAACCAATATGAACGGAGATATTATTAGCGATCTAGCCTCAGGCTTGATTGGTGGCTTAGGATTTGCTCCTGGAGCTAATATAGGACAAGATGTAGCCATCTTTGAGGCTGTTCATGGATCTGCTCCCAAATATGCAGGACTAAATACGATTAATCCAACTGCGGTTATTTTGTCAGGTGTGATGATGCTAAGGCATATGGGAGAATTTGAGGCTGCTAATTCGATCGAGCAAGCGATTTATGTGACATTAGGTATTGACAAGGTAAGTACTCGAGATGTTTCAGGCTCTCAAGGTGTTTCGACCACAGCTTATACAGAGGCCATTATGCGCAACTTAGGTAAGACGTATGTACGTACTCCAACTCGTCAGTATAAACCTATTGTCCTTCCGCGAGTCGCAAAATTGCCAGTTGTTAAGACACGTCGGGTCATGGGAATTGATGTATTTATTGAATCAAATCTGAATCCTGCAGATTTAGCTGCCGCTCTCAATAAAATTTGCACTCAAAGCTTATTTAATCTTAAAATGATCTGCAACCGTGGCACGATGGTATACCCTTCCTTAGGAATTCTTCCTGATGTTGGGGACCTTTATCGCTGTAGATTCATTTTGAAAGATGAAGAGAGTAATTTAAAAGATAATCAACTGATAGCCTTTTTAGGGTTACTTCAGCCTGATTTCCAGTGGATGCACCTTGAAAAATTAAATGTTTTTGAGGAGAAATTAGCTTACACGCGCGCGCAAGGTGAGGATTAAAGCAAGAGCTGATACTTGTATGATCTAAATAAAGATTAAATTTTGTGAATTGAAAATCTTACTTATGAAGTTTCATTTTAGAGTAGAATAAAAATAATATACAAATAAATATTATAAAATTTATTGCAATAATTTAATAAATTATAAATATATTTTGCAAGAAATTAGCCTATTACATATCTTGATAATTGCTATAGGTGATTGAAACATTTTTCATTTGACGAAGAGTATATTAAAATTTACATTCTGCTCATGAAAAAAGCTATTACAAATCTTATCGAAGGGTACCAAAAGTTTTGCGGACACTATTTCGATAGAAAAAACTCAACTTTTGCGAACCTTGTGCTCCAAGGCCAACGCCCCAAAGTCTTAGTTATCGCCTGTTCGGATTCAAGGGTAGACCCAGCTCTTATGATGAACTGTCAGCCTGGGGATTTATTTGTCATCAGAAATGTTGCAAATCTTGTTCCTCCTTACGAAGATGATCAAGCCTATCATGGTACCAGCGCAGCGTTAGAATTTGGCGTATGTGTCTTGAAAGTTCAACATGTCATCCTACTGGGACATACGCAATGTGGCGGTATTCAATTGCTTCTAGAGCATCTGCATAGGAAAGATAAGTCTCGAAGTTTTCTTACTAAATGGATGGAGCTTGCAAAAGTAGCCCACGATACGACTATAGAGTCTCATGCTGACAATACACTTGCAGAGAAAATACACCTATGTGGCCAACATTCTCTTGTTAATTCCCTTAAAAACTTGCGTACATTTCCATGGATTGAAGAAAGCATAAAACAAGGAGAGCTTAGTCTTCATGCCTGGAACTTTAATATGTCAAATGGTACTCTTGAAGAATATGATGAACAAATGAATTGCTTTAAAGTGATTGGCAGTCCCCAGCAACATAAGGCCTATGCATAAAGAGTTAAAAGATCTCGTTACAGCATGAGCCGCCTTATTATTTCCCCCGTGTTTTATCTCAAGTCACTCTCATACCCTTCTGCAT
>JACVCA010000141.1 GCA_016742295.1 Alphaproteobacteria bacterium
CTGCTATAAGAGAAGTGCTACTGGATTCAAAGCTAGGTCCTCTAGTTTTTGAAAGCAGTATTACCGCTAAACAAATATATCTTGCTTTAGGAGAGCAAAACCTTGATAAAAAACTGCAAGATGCCCTAAAAAAGTATACAAGCTTTATGCCTATTACTTCTTATAAAGGCAAACTATTTTCAAAAGAATTTGTTGATTTTGTAGATCTTTATCATCCTTATTTTAAAGCATTTTTTTTACTGGCTTTATTCCGTACTCCAAACAACGATCCTCTTTTTAACTTGTTAGATCAAGTTTTTGCAGAATTAAATAGCTTACCTAATTACCCATGTGAGTATGAACAACAAGTCCTTTATGTTCCTCAAGCACTGGTTAAGTTAGAAATTCCTTCTGCTGATTCTTATGATATAGGAGATTTTTGTCATCGCTGGGCGAAACATAATACAAATCAAGCTTATAAACAACAATGGCAAGCTTATGAAGCATTCTTCTTGAGGCAAGCGGCCATAGAAGGTTTAGCAAAGGCTCAATTCAAAGTTGCAAGGCTTCTGCATAAGAAAGGCGTTTTTAATAAAGCAGAATCCTTTTATCGTCAGGCAGCAAACCAAGGTAAAATAAAAGCTCAATTTTATCTAGGAGGCTTTTTATTTGAACAAAAAAAATATAGCCAAGCAGAAGAAGTGTATGCTCATAGTTCTATTCGAGATAGCCCCGAGGCTCAATTTATGCTTGGTAAAGCCCTTTTGCTGCAAGGAAAAATTAAAACAGCAGAGAAAGCTTATGCGCAGGCTGCCGCCCAAGGGTATGTTAAAGCACAGTATGAATGGGATAGATTTTGGGTGTGGAAAAAGGAATTTCAAGAAACCAAAAAGTCTTTACAAGAGGCTGCAAGACAACATCACTTAGAGTCCCAATATGAATTAGGACGCCTTTTTTATTTGCAAGAAAAAATGAAGCAGGCTTGCTTTTGGTATCATATTGCTGCAACAAGGGGGCATAAAGAGTCTCAATATGAACTAGGCCTTCTTCTGTTTAGCTATGGTAAGAACCAAGAAGCTGAAAAATTCTTAGAGCAAGCGGCCAGTCAAGGGCATATGTTGGCTTGTTTTGAATTAGGACACTTTTTATTTAAGAAAGGCAATGTTGCAGCCGCCAAAGAGTACTTTTGTAAAGTTGTAAAGCAGGCAGATGGAAATAGCCTTTATCAGCTTAGCCAGCTTTTATTACATAATACAGATCTTAGTGCTTTCAATCTTTTTCACAGTCATATTGCAAAGCACGCTTCCTCTGAAGCACTTTGTAATTTTAAAGAAATGGAGAAAGCTCTAATTCATAATTGTTCAGTGTCCGAGTAGTGTTCTAGGTTTAGGGTAGTATTTTCAGAGTAAAGCCCAATCTATAATTTCTTTAATTTCAAAGATAAGATTATAAAAGTGACAAATTATATTACTAAAATACCCAACTATCCTGTAATTAAAGTCAGGGAAAAGCTACAAGTAAAATTATTGGATTAACCACTCAAAAGCAAGGAAGATTATTAAAGGGAGCGAGATAACTCAAAACGGTTAACTTTTGAATGGCGTGAAGGTTATGCCTGGCGAGTTAATCTTGAGCAATATCACTAAGAGGAAATATTAAAATGACTGAAAAATATCTTATGAAACAAAGACCATCACGACAGCCTACGTACCCTGGGATAATTCTAAAATATGATGTATTACCTGCACTTCATTTATCAGTTAGTGAAGCTGCACGTCAGCTCTGGATTGCACGATAGACTTTGCATCGCCTCTTAGCAGGGACACACTCTATTACTCCCCTCATGGCAATTCGTCTTGGAAAATTTTTGGGTAATGGAGCAAGTCTATGGCTACGATTGCAGCAAGCTTATGATTTATGGCAAGCAGAAAAAGATTTTCATGATGAAATTTAAAAAATCCCGGAACATAGATTAGAGCATTAATACAAGACTTGTTTTTATACAGTACTTTTGCTCACCTCCCTCCTTCCCCACTCTGTTGCAAAAATGATTTATGAAAAGGAGAGCCCACGTTGAAATGAAGTTTTAGAAGTTACAGATAGGAGATCATCCAAAACTCACATCAGATGTGCGCTCTTTCCATGCATTTATATATCGATTTACCGCAGAATAGCTTCCACAATAACCAGGTCTTGTAGGTCTTCAAACAGCATCTTACCATTGCGTTTGGGCTTGGCAAATCGATTGCCTCTCAGCAGTTTCTCAAGTGTTTCTTTATACCCCCCAAGCTTCGGATATTGCTGCATCGATCTCTTGTAGCTAATTTCTAAAGTCTCTTCAGACTTTATAATCTTGCGTACTGTCGGTACTGAGATTCCCGTACGGCGACTTACCGCCTTGATGCTGCCACACTTCCGGTACAGCCCCCTTATCTTCCTTCGGCTCTCCATTATTATCATCTCCAGATTTTATACTCCTGCTTATTATTAAAAGCAGCAGTATAGGTTGATATTAATGGATTAACATCTTTTCAATCATTACACCTAAAAGGGGGATAAAATTTTAAACGCGATTTAACCCATTCACCGGATAATTATTCCACGCGATTTAACAAGAGGATTATAGCGCTTAGCAACAATAGCAGGTATGTAAAGAACCTTCCTTAATCTAGAGCCGCCAATCTTTGAAAGATGGGACTTTTCCCATACGGATGTTCCTGATCGAGGTTGACAAGCACTCTATTGACTCAAAAGGTTTTGTGCATCCGTTAATATGTGAGATAGCTAATTAGCAGGCTATAACCTTTATATAAGAATGATGACCATACTCTAGAATTTTCTGGTCACGTGTCATTAGAGAGACGTCTAGAATTCTAGAAGTAGCAACGATCATTCGATCAGCCGGATCGCCATGAAAGTCTCCTGGTAACGCGCAGCTCTCAATGGCAATTTCAGGAGTAAGAGGAATAATTTTCATATAAGGTAAAGAGGCAACTTTCTTGACCCACTGTCCTAAAGGTTGCGTTAATGAGATTTTACCTTTTGATTGAAGCATGGCTATTTCCCATATTGAGATGGAGGCAATTAAAAGGCAATGCTGTTTACATGTATTTTTAATCAGCTTTCTGGTGTGAGGAGATAGAGTTTCATCCCCATTCATAATCCAGATGAATATATGAGTGTCTAGAAGAACATCAGGCATTATACGGGGTCTACTTCCCAAGCTTCAGACAAATCATAAGAAACTATATTCCCTTCAACTATAATGGAACCTTTCATAAGGCCAAAGGGATCGGTAGATATTTCAATGGGAACCATCTTAGCCACAGGCACCCCCCTTTTTGTAATCACGAGTTCTTCATGTGAATTGGCAACTTGATCCATTAATTTCAGGCAATGCGTTTTGAATTCACCTGCAGGAATAATTTGCATTTTCCTCTCCATAGTCAGTTACTATAGTCAGAATAACTAAATTTCTATCTTAAGGCAAGATATTTTCTTAAAACTGGCGAGTTAATCTTACAGGAATAGGAGAATATAAAGCTCAACTGGAAAATGGAGAGAATGAAACTCAGACACGGGCATGGCGTGCTCTCATTCCGAGGAGAAATCTATTTTAAAGAATAGGAATTAAAGAAGGATATGAAACTCAGAAAGTTTTGTATGGTAAATTGGGTAAGTAGCCATAGTAATTTACGCTTGAATATGTGAGAAGAAGGAGTAATTCTAACTACAGAAAAATTTAACTCTTTATTTTTGATAACTTCTTGATTTTAACATTAAGGAAAATAAAACTTTAGTATGGTGAAAACACTTAGTATATATTTCTTTTTTATTCTTCTGCCTTTTAAACTTTGCTTAGCTTCTTATGAAGAACAAGAGTATGCGGAGGCTCAGCCAGTTTATAAACGCTTAAGAGTTGATTCAGTACAAGTTCAACCAACTTTGTTGTTTCATAATCAATGGGATACTCTTCCTGTTGAGGTGTTTATAGCATGTTTAGAATGTCTAAGCTTTAAGGAGCTTGCTAGTGTTAAGCTCGTGTGTAAACGCTGGGCTACTGTTGCAAAAGATGAAACTCTTTCTATTAAATATCATTTTCTTAACAGCTCTTACGCTTGCTTATTAAGAAAAATAGATCAAAGCCAGGAGGTACAAGAGTATGTAAAAACGGAAATCGGTAAGTATGTTATGCAAAGAAAATTTATAAGGCAATTTTAAATGTTACAAGACTTTT
>JACVCA010000142.1 GCA_016742295.1 Alphaproteobacteria bacterium
TTTAGGGCAACACATATTATTCGAGCGACAGAAGCTGTTAGGGAGTTGTCAAACCTTCGCAGTAAAGTTTATTATCAAGGTGAGAGCTTTGAAATCAAAAGAGGCAAAGAAGTCGTTGCTAAGCTTAGTCCTGCTATGCCGACTCAAAAGATGCACCTAAGTGAACTTAAAGCCTTTCTTTCCTCTCTTCCGGCTTTAGATAAAGAGGATCAGACTGCTTTTATTAAAGATACTCATGGTATTCGTACCACAATGAAAGTACCAGTTAATAAATGGGGCTAATTCTGGATACTTGTGTCTTTATTGATACAGAGCGAAATAAAAAGCTTAGCCATTTTAATCTAGAAGAAAATGATGAGCTAGTTTTTATGTCCTCAATTACAGCTTCAGAACTATTGGTTGGTGTACATCTGGCCTCAACAGAAGAGCGCCGTTTAAAACGCTCAGCTTTTGTAGAAACTATCCTTTCCAGAATACCAATCCTTTCTTTCACACAAGAAACAGCTCGTATTCACGCAGAAATCTATGGCTTTTTAGCTAAGAAAGGTAAACTTATTGGCGCTCATGATCTTATTATTGCAGCAACTGCTATTACTCATGGGTATGCCCTCCTAACCCGCAATGTAAAAGAGTTCAAAAGAGTATTAGGGCTTAAAGTATTATCTTATTAAAAGCTTGTTTAATATATATTCTAACTTAAATTCTATTAATTCTTACTATTTAAATTTGTTAATTGATTTTAGTTATCAACTAATTTTTAAATTTTTTTGACGTATAATTAGTTTTTTTCGATCAGGCCTTTTTTTGATTTCCTTTTCAATAAAACTCGGGACTTTAAATTCAGCAGCATGGTAATCAAACTTAATCTTTGTTAAAGGAAGATCTCCAGGAAGCTTCAAATATGCCTCAAGTTTATCAAGCTTCATGAGATCTTCCGGCATGATGGTGGACTGAATTTTCCTTTGCTCCGATAACGAGACCCCATCTCTCACCTGATGAGAACCAAACGATACCCCTTCCATGCTTTCTGCAACCTCTTGTTGCCCTAAAGCTGTTGCCATCCTTTCAGCAACATGGCGATCTGGCATGGAAAACATCACCTTGGTATTGCACAAAGACGTAATCGATTTCGTAATGTCTTGCCCATAGATCTTATCCAGCTGAAATAAATCCTGAGCCCCTGCAACAACGCATCCACCGTATTTACGGATCTCAGCTAAAGTCATAGGAAGCGAAGGTAGCTTATACAGGGAAGGTAATTCATCAATGATAAGCCATAACCTTCGCTGTGGATTGATTGGCATAGTCATGAGTGCTTTTGCAGCACTTGCCATCCAAGCTGTTAAAAGGGGTCTTAAGGTTGCTCTTTGCTCTGGCAAAGAGCTTAAGAAGATCCATTCATCTTTTTCATCTTCTCGCACCCAATCCCTTAAAGAAAAGGGTTTTTGAACTTCATCAAGATATTTAAGGCACTTGAGTGTTACAGATAACGTCGCTCTTATGGAGATAGCCATCTTCTCAGCGTCTTTATCAACTAATGTTGCTGCTTCTGTGCCTTTAAAAAAGGATTGAATCTTACCTATGGGCAAGGAGATTAAATACTCAAGTAGCTTTTGGGTACTTAATTGATTCTTCTCTGCAAGCTTTTGTGCAGCCACAGAAAACACCGTGCGTGCGGCATTGGTCCAAAAGCTATCATGATCTAATTGAGGGATCATAGCTTCTGCTAGGTCATCATAATGATAGGGTTTGTCGCATTCACCCCATATATGCCAAGGCTCTCCCCTTTGATCGAGAGGGTTAAGGATCTTATCCTGGCCTTTTCTATAATAGCGTTCAACAAAGTCGCCTGTAGTATCAACAATCACCCCCCTTTCTCCCCGCCGTCTGATCTGCGGCAGCAGTTCATGAAAGCAGTTGGTTTTTCCTGATCCTGTGGTCCCGGTAATGAGAATATGTTCGGTCTCGGTCTTCTTAACTAAAGGCACAGAGCCAAGACGTAGGTCTGAAGCCGTCTTGGTTTTGTGAAGCCGCTTAATGACCTCTGAAGAAGGGGCAAACTGAATACCTTTCACGTGTCTCTTTTTACGCTTGCTATGCCCCCTTTTCACCCAGAATAAGGAGACTAATATAAAGCTGATCAAGACCGCCCATACAGCCTGAAAAGCACTTTTCAAGAGAGCCTGTTCAAATTGAGCGACTTCCTTTCGAATATACTTGCTTCTAACGACATCTTCAGAGAGGACGAATAAAGACTTCCCATTTGATATCTTAAATTGCTGTAAGATGGGACTTTGCTCAGAAGAATTTGTCGCAAGCTTAAAGGTAGCTAAGTAATAAGAGCCTACTAAATAAAATTGATAAGAGCTCATTGAAAAATAGGTCTTAACGCCTATAAACAAAGTCCCTGATATCATCGAAATCAGCAAGGTGACCGTGATAATCTGCTTGATCATCCGCAGCTTGTGCATGGCAGTCTGCCCACCTTGAGTGAAAGCTTCAGACCAATTCATGGTATGAGAGTTTTCCTTGATAGGCTTAGAAGTCATTAGAGTTTTTCAGAATTATTTGCTATATTGGGAAAAATGATTATGAAGATGCCAGGTATCATAATGACGATAGAATCCAGAGTTAATTTAATTAGCACTTTAAGATGCGTAACAAACCTCCTAAGCTTTATTGCTGGAATTGCTTTTATGATTTGGTATTCATTAATTATAAATGTAAGCCACGCTGAACTCGTATTAATATCGGTTCCAGCATATGCGTTGGTCTCTACCTTTTTTGATTGGCTTTTGTCGAAATTAGCCGCACGGTTATTGAAAGAAGCTGATTCGCACCTCATGCTTGAACAGCAAGAACTGACCATCGGAGCATATAAATCATATCTTGATCTTATATTAAAATTTCGTTTGATGAGAATTGTGATTGGAGGATTGCTTGCACTTATTGCTTTCATATTCTCATTTTACCCTCTTTTTACATTTGCCTTAGTTTATCTGGCTTCTTTTATTGCTAGTCTCTGTTACTTTTCTGTAATGAACATAAAAATTCCAAGAGATATGCAATTAGAACCTTCAAGAAGCCGTGCATTTTCAAAATCAAGGATTGAAAACAATTCTGCAATCATCGGTACAGCTGCACACAGCATGCGAAGATACCGATAGGTTGAATCATTCTTCTGACCGAAAAGGTGCTATAATAGGTTCGAAAAAGATTGATCTTTTCCGACCCTCTTCCACCTTGTCTTTATGTACTTCACCTTTTCCTTTTATATGTTCTTCCATAGATTTGATGCTTTGGCTCTGCCCTTGCATTTGTTTTTCCACCTTCTCCTGTGTAACTTTATTATCAAAGAAACCATCCCCAAAATTTGCCGCTTCTCCTGCTTTTTGTATTTTCTCATTATACGAAGAAACAGAAGAGCTAATGCTCTCTTTTGAACTTTCAAAAGCCTTCCCTATATCCGTCATAGACTGAATAGAATGGCTCGCTAAATAATTTGGAAGATCCTGCATTTTTTCTTCAATAAATCTTTTGCCGTAAGCCATAGCAAGTTCAGGACGAGAGCTTAAAATGATCTCAGCTTCTCTACGTCCCATAGGTAAACTTTGACCCGGCAGTGACATGTTTGGTAGTGCTTCAACAAACTCTTGATTCAAGCTGGATTCAATCGAGCCGGAATTCTGCCTTACAAACGAAGCTGAATCTGCGTAACTTTTGGATTCTTGCAGCTGTACAGAGGCTTCATTCCTATATTGCTGGGATTGATCATAAGAAGAACGCATACCTTCTGCATAACGTTTGCCTTCGTCATCGGCATAGCCTAAACGGTCTTCCTTTGCAGCTTGGACCGCACTGCTAATTCGGTCATTAAAATGATGCTGTTCGCTAAAATCTTTTGCTTTTTGAAAAAGCTCCCGCCTATTTGCTTCACTTAAAGCTCTTCCTTCTAGCCCAACTCCAAAATCAAGAAACTTTAAAAAATTAAATGATGATTTGCCACCTGCATCTGCACTTAAGGCACCGATTAGTTGAGCCGTTTGACCTGTGGTAAGGTGGTTATCTTTAGCAAATTTCTCTACCAACTGATAAGCTTCTTGAGCATCCTTTGAAACAGCAGTGTTTTCATTCAAAGTATGAGATTGATTCATGCTTTGTTGTTGGCTTTGGTGTTTGCCAAACTCGAGGTAGTCATTATAAGC
>JACVCA010000143.1 GCA_016742295.1 Alphaproteobacteria bacterium
AATTACAATCGTCGTTAAAAATTCTTACCACCCCTGCAATGCGATGCATCAATTAAGCAAGAATTGGCGTAGGGATTTAAATAAATCTTAGTTTCTTAAAAGAAGTAGGCTTAGCAAGGTTTTCCTTGCTAAGCCTACTCAATGCTTTTATTACATATCTAAGATGTAAATGATATTTAGGCCTCTCAAGTTGTGAAAAGAATGTCTTTAAGTCCTAAAAGAGAATAAGCATGATTAAAGCTCATAAACCCCTTACCTTAAAAAAGTTTTTAAGCCCTGAAACCTCAGTAAAACTTGAGGCTCAAAAAATGCTTATGCATAAGGCAAAGGTAGATCCATCATCAAAAAAAACTTCTCTACCTAAAGTTAAACAAACTTCTCCCTCTACCCCCTTAAAAAAATTAAAGCAGAGAAAAAAACCCCTGACCGAAAACGAGCTTATCCAAATCCGTTCTAAGCATGAAGCCACTGACAAAGCTTTTGCATTGCTTTATGAACTTTTTCCTAATACTTTTAGGGAGAAAGGCTTTATTCCCCTGATGATATCAGTAAATGAATGTTATGAACCTCTTAAGAATCAGCTCTCCAAGTCTTTAATTAAAAGAGCCCTTAAGAAATATATCCGCCAGGAAGATTACCAAAAAGCAGTTTTTGAAAAACAATTCCTCATTGGGCCGTAACAAGTAATGGAATGAAAAGTTCTCTGAGGGGGAACCTCATCCTCTCTTAGAAACTACCCTTATACCAAAGCAGTTATCCACAGAAGCTCTGCATAAGCTTGAGGACAAAGCATAGGAATTATGAATTAATCCTTGAACTATTGAGACTTTTACCTCTTTGTCTAAATTTTAATCTCTTCTTACCCATTGACAGCCTTTTGAATAATGTAACATGATTCATAGGAGAAGGTAAGGCTTTCTGTACTGTCATCTCTGGATGGGCCCTCCCTCTAAATCTTTCCGCAACCAAGCCGTGCCTCATAGCTTATGGATGTGGAGTTATAGCAATGACCGTTATAACCTTTTCTCCTGGGCCATAGTGCCAGAAAATGCGATAGGCTTGTGGCGTCTTATTTTCCGCATAGGCCTCAAAAACTTCAATTCTAAATTCCTTGCTTAAAGTTTCGTATTTATGGGTATTAAGGCTTGGGTGACGGGGATTGACCTCAAGGTAGCCAAGCGCTTTTTGAACCGCTTTTAATCTTTTCTTCTTATCAGGGCTTTGTTCAAGCGTTTCTAAGTTGTTATCGGCTTCTTTAGTGAAGAAAACTTTAAAAGACATTTTTAAGCGTTTTTTACCTGCTCTCTAAAGCTACCTCTGTCCTTGACCTCTCCTTTTAAAGATTGCTTTAATCCTGTTTTCACGCTTTTCATAGCTGTCTCATTCTCAAATAGCCATTTCTCCTTAAAAGGAATTTCAGTATAAGGCGTAAGGACAATTTCATGGGTTTCCTTGTCAACCCTTACTTTAAAGCTACTAATATCTTTTGCTAATGCCCCTAAAGATAATCTACCCTTGGAATCCGGTCTTAATAATTTCACATCTTGATGAAATTTCATTTTACTCTCCTTTAGATAGTTATAATATATCACATGTGGGAATATTTACAAGTGGGATTGATGGTTAGTCCCACTTGTATAAAGACAGTGCATAATAAAGGATATAATTGCATAAACGAGTGTAAGTGCCAATTAGCGTTCAAGTATTTACCCTTAATCGCGTTTAAAATTTACCCCTTTTTATTATTATTTTGAAATTTTATTCTTTTATTTAGTCATTATAAATCAATGCCATAATCCACTAAAAGTAAAATTATTTCTTCAGTAATTACCCTTATTAAACAATGCGATTGGAGGGTAATTATTGTACGCGATTTAACACCTCTGCCCCCTACTCTTTTCATTCAGCAAGCCCTACTTTACTCAATGATATCTTCCTGTGGTTGCATATGTGATTTGAACAGATGATTTTCACTTCTCACTTACACGTAAATTCAAGGTAGTGGATGTTAGGATCTAGCTTTTGACAACATTCCAGAATGCTTTCCGAGAAATTCCGCTTTAGCCATATAAGGCTTTGTTGACTTGCCACTTTTAAAATTAATGAATTATGGCATTTGTTTTGGAAGGTAAGTTGAGAGATCCAGCTTTTAAATTTCTCTACACCCAATTTAGAAAGAAGAAGTTTACATACGCTTTTCCAAAATACAGGGTGGCGAGAGGATTCAATCTGCTTTATTGTTTCTTGTTTTTCCTTATATATTTCTGAATCCTCTAAATCTTTCCTATGACCAACTTCATGGTCATAGCCAATGAGGTGAGATGAAGGTATATGAACAAAATCGACCCACCTAACCCCTAAATTTAGCTTCTCACAAATCCGTAGAATACGAATTGAATATTCTCGGCTCAACCAGGAGCAAAGGAAGGAAGAAGATGCTTTAAGCGTTAAGGAGTTACGGTTTCCGCTTTTTTCAAGTTTAGGGTCAAGTGGAAAAATGAACTCCTCAAATTTAGATCCTCCTATCTGAAGGAGTAGTTCTTTACACACTTGCTTCCAGAACAAAGGATGAGAGGAATCCTCAATCATTTTTAAGGCTTCTAGTCTTTTTCTTTCGGTATTTTTCTTTTCAGCTTCAATTTTTGCTTGTAATTGAAAAGGTTTTTCATTGCCGTCTTCTCTCCCTTCCCTTTTTATTCTGATCAAACGTTCATATGCATTGGATAAGACCTTTTGAATGTTATGGGGTATAATGGCCCAATCTAGGGTTACTTTCCACCCTTTCTTCCCCATGCCCATAAGAAAATCATTGTTAGCTATGAGTGAACAGTATTCTTTCCATTTCTCGATGCAGCTTTGGAATTCAAGTCTAAATCTTCGTTTTAGCCATTTGAGTCTTCTTTCTGTGAGTTTGACAGTTTTAGAACCTTGGTGAACGATCTCATTCCAAATTGAAATCATATTTTGATAATCTGACCCAACTTCAGTTGGACTAAGATTATTTATAATCTTACTAATCTTATTAAGAGGACTGTCACATTGTAACACATGGGGGGGAGTACAGATTTTACTTTGAATAAAAGTTTTGGATTTTTTTTCATTTATATGCTGTGAGTTTTTGTGAGGCGTATTTTCATTGACAGCTGGAAGGAGTTTTTGAGAAGAAGTATACACAGCCTTTTCTTTTAATGAAGAAACTTCTGGAGTTAGGGTTAGACCTAATTCTTTTAGCATTTCATAATTTACAGCATACCATTTTGTGGTATCGCCATATTTGGAACGAAAAGCCTTTGTTTCAATTAGGCCTTCCTGATGAAGCTTTTTAACCGTCTTTCGGATACAGCTCACAGAACAACGAAGTTGTTGAGCCCAAGCTTCATATTTATTATGAACCCAAAGCTTTCCTTGTTTCCTTTCGCCTTCTCCCTTTTGGCTCCAATAATGGATTTGCTGTAATAAGATCGCGGGATAAACTCCTATCTTTTCGCCAAGTTCAGGAATATAGGGAATACAAGGGCTTTGAATGATAAGCTGTGAAGAATTTGGAGCTTCAAGAGATGAAGAACCAGCTTCAAGACACCATTCCGCTACTGCTGCGATTTTACTTATTTTTTTCGCATGCATAAAACACCTCTAGGTTGAGGCATTTATCTGTACAAAAATATTGACTTTAGCCAAAAATATGGCTAAATTGATAATTGTTAGGGGCACAGATAACTGCCTATTATGTTTTACCCGGTGTTAGCGCATCGGGTAAAAATCTTCTAAACTTCTTTTTTATAACTTCTTAATCTTTTAATTCTATCCTTTCTCTAATACAAATTTTTAAGAAATTTCTAACTATCTTCCATATCTATCATCACTTAAATCACCTTGCAACAAAAAAAGTGATTTATATTAAAATTGGTTGCACTGACAACTTTTGTTGTTGTAGAGTAGGGTAAGTTACACGAGTGTTCGCCGCCGCGAACATTCTCAAAAATTTTACCGAGGACATGGTGAAAGATTATCAACAGTATGGAGTGACACAACGTACAATGGCTTCAATGGCTAAGGTTGTTCCTTCAACCATAAATAGATATATCCTTTCAAATCATTACCAACCACTTCCCGCCAGTGGGATTAGAAATTTAAGGTATTCTATAGATGATAGTAGAAAAATAATTTCAGAGTTTTTCACTAAACACTACACTATTACTC
>JACVCA010000144.1 GCA_016742295.1 Alphaproteobacteria bacterium
AATATAGGGAAATGTAATACGTGTGAAATAGATCGCCAGTTCTAAGCGCTCAGGTGTGGCTTTAAATCCAGGGGCAATTATGAACATGAGCTGAGGAATGGCAATTTCAACCCCCATAACGAGTACTAATAGTGAAAGCGTTAAAATTGTGAGAATTTGTTCGGCATAAATGTGAGCTTGGTCTTTACCTTGTTGATTCAAAACGCGAGAGAATGTCGGAACAAAAGCTGCGTTAAACGCCCCTTCTGCAAAAAGTCTACGACAAAAATTTGGTAACCTGAAGGCTACATAAAAAGCATCGGCGATAGGGCCAGCTCCCATGATTGAAGCAATTAAAATATCACGCACAAAGCCGGAGATTCGGCTGAGTACAGTAAAACTACTGACTGTTAAAATTGATTTTACAAGCTTCATAGGAGTCTAATCTACGCGTTTGAGCATTTTTAGAAAACAATTATCTGCAATTTAGATTTTTATTTTTTTCTTATTTGACAATATCAGTTTATTTTAGAGAAAGTACAAAACTAAGAGTTTTGCAAACATTGAGGTTTTAGAACGTTAATGTATCATATGATTATTAAGTTTTAGGGAATGTTTGTGGGTATTTTTCCAAAAATGACCTTCTAGATCTCTTGTTCAGTAAGGCTTTCAGCCTTATATCCCCTTTTACACAATTCTTTACAGTACCCTTTATAGGCACTTTTCCCTTCAGAGCAACTTTTGACCCACCAGGGCTTAATTTAAAATTTACTTTATTTTTACCTTTTTAATTTACACTAATAGAAATGTCACGAAAGGAAAATATAAAAAAATGAAGCATTCATCTATATTTATTACGGGATTTACGAGTCTCTTTTTATCAACAATAATAGAAACCACTCCATCCCATGCATTTTTTAACTGCCCTGGGACCGATTATAATGACCAAGGAAATAAACGATGCCTCTATGGGGCAAAAAATAGTAAGTGTGAGCCTAGGGAAAAAGAAGATAGTAAGTTGGAGCCTAAGGAAAAATATAATGTTATACTCGATTCACGGGCAGATCTTTGCATGTACTGCCAACCGGGTACGTCTTTTAATCCGACTCAAAAAGCCTGCACAGAAAATACACCCCAACCTTCATAAGGACGTAACTAACTCGAGATGCGTTTAACGGGTAGTGTCAAGTTAACTAAACTTTGACTTTAAGGTTAAATTAAAACCGCAGGAAGTATGATATTATTTTTGCCATTATGTTAACAATAAGCTTAAATGGTGGTTAACTTGGCACTACCCACCAAACCGCTCTTTACAGTATAGAAAAAAAGGTCTCCCACTTGCTTGCTTTTAATTTTTTCTTATAAGTCAAATCTTTTCAAAGTCCTCATCACGCAACTAGATGGTATAATTAAGTTCACTTGATTATACCATCTAAGCATCTTATCTAAATAGAGACCCCCCTGAAAAGGATAGAAAGTTGACGTTCCACAAGTTTATCCCTTACCATCGTTTCTAATGTGTCTTAACTGAATGTGAAGAAAGAATTAATACCTATGCAACACCTTATCGAAGATGCTTGGCTTTTAAAGGACGATCTACCCCATCCTACAGATAATCTTCTAGAAGCCGTTGAAACGGTTCTCACACGGCTTGATCAAGGAGAGCTGCGAATTGCTTTCAAGCAAGATGGCGTTTGGCATGTAAATGAATGGGTAAAAAAGGCTGTTTTACTTTCTTTCAGGCTTAAGGAAAATAGGCGTATGGAGTTTCCCAGTCCTGCCTATGATAAAGTCTCACTTAAGTTCAGCGAATGGACAACTGATGACTTCGCAAAATCCGGTATTCGTGCCGTTCCAGGCAGTATTGTCCGTAAAGGGGCCTACATTGCCCAAAAGGTTGTGCTTATGCCTAGCTTTGTCAATATTGGTGCCTTTGTAGATGAAGGGACTATGATTGATACCTGGGTGACAGTTGGGTCATGTGCACAAGTGGGTAAAAACTGCCATATCTCTGGTGGTGTTGGATTAGGGGGAGTCTTGGAACCACTTCAAGCAAATCCCGTCATTATAGAAGACAACTGTTTTATCGGCGCGCGCAGTGAAGTGGTGGAAGGGGTTATTGTGGAAACCGGTGCCGTCTTAGGGATGGGAGTATTCATCGGCATGTCGACCCCAATTGTCAATCGTATGACAGGTGAAATTGTATTTGGCCGAGTACCTGCTTATTCAGTTGTCATTCCCGGGGCTTTACCTGGAAAAGCTCTCTCCGATGGTCGTCCAGGGCCTTCTTTGACATGCGCTGTAATCGTTAAGCAAGTGGATGAACAAACACGATTAAAAACCTCGATTAATGAACTTTTAAGACCATAGAGTCAGTTCAAGAATACCCAGTAGGTGAAGTTAGTACAACTAGACGTGTTGTAGTTTAAACAGCCGCTTAACTAAATGCCATAACATCCTTCAATACGCTAACAGTACCCTTGTTATTAAATGAATGTAGGCCTAAATAAACATAAAGAGAGAAGGGGGACAGAACCCAACAAAACAAAAAATATATGAACTTAAACTCGAATTAATAATCAGAGGCAAGACATACTTTTAGAATTCCTCTTCAAATCCAGAATTGTAATAGAACCATAAAGCAATTAAAATGAACTTGATAATAGCATGAGATCAGCGAGAAGCCAAATTTTTTTAAGGTTGTTCTCTCATCCTATGTTGCCCTAAACCTCCTGTGCTACTACGCCTCAAAACAGGTTTAGCTGTCTCAGAAATTTTATTAATTTGTGGAATTGCAGCAGTAGTTTGATGATCTTGGTGCACTACGGAAGCTCTTCTTAGAACAGCAGCCCTAGCTCTTCGTGGAAGAGGTGCGCTTCGTGGAATACGGCGGGCAACTTCTTGCACCCATATAAGCGCCTGTGGCTCACCTATCAGTGCAGCATTTTCCATCCATTCTCTTGCTTCTGAAGATCCATTCTCCGCAGCCTTTTTCATCCATTCTAATGCTTTAGCCCAATTATGAACATTTTCAAAATAAAGCCCCAGCCCATATTGTGCGCGGTTATATCCCTTCTTTGCACTACTTTTAAGCAATTGTTTACACTTTTTATCATTCTGAGCAATTCCATTACCAAAGTAATATAATACGGCAAGATTATACTGAGCCTTAGGATGGCCTTGATTAGCTGCACGCTTATACCATTCTACTGCTTGAACGTGATCAATTAGCAAGCCTTCCTCTTCAAAATCGAAAAATTCGCCAAGCTTAAACTGAGCTTGTGCGTATCCTTGATTAGCCGCTATTTGATAATATTTAGCTGCCTTTTTTATATTCCTAGCCACTCCCTCCCCATTTTCTAAGCAAAGAGCCGTTTCAAATTGAGCTTCAGCATGATCCTGGTTAGCAGCTTTTTTAAATAATTGGTAAGCTTTTTCTTTATCTTGGATTACCTCTTCACCGTTATAATATCGACGACCAAGCTTAAATAAATCATCGGGGCTCTTTGTATCAATATCTGGGTCCTGTAGTTCATTCTTCATTTTTGAAGATGAGGTTAATGAACTATAAGAAGAGGGTTTTATTTTTTCTTGATAATAAAAAAATTTATCTTGGGTTAATCTTACAGCTTTATTACCTTTTTCTTCATTAGTACTTGCATTTATGCAATACGTAAAATTTAATGAGAAAAATGTTAAAAAGTAAATTAATTGAAAGAATTGCTTGTTATAATTATAAATCATAGCTTTCCTCTTCTTTTAATTAACTAGCTTATTAACTCTTGCTAGATTGCTGTCAGGGTATCATTATTTATTACATAGTCAATATGCTTATTAGATAGAATAAAATTAATAGTAGAGCCAACTTTTAAGAATGAAGTCTTCTCAAACTTACCTTTCCATTCACGGCCTATACAATAATCCCTACATTCGCATCCAATTAGCCGATTACCTTTTAAAGTTACAACCCTCCCCTCATTCTCATGCTCCATAATTGGCTAGGCTGCATGTATAAAGGAGGATTGTAAGTTTCATTAGCCCTATACAATTATCCTTTCACATTCCAGCTTAAAGTCTTTGGCCTAAAGTATGGTATTTTGAATTATAAACATGATGAAACGCAGTCCGAGAACTTTATTTTCGCTCATGTCCGCTCTCCTTGAAGAACCTCTTTTAAAGAATTTTTAAATGTT
>JACVCA010000145.1 GCA_016742295.1 Alphaproteobacteria bacterium
ACGGTTGCGCAAATACAATCGCATGTGTTCGCCCATCAATATGATGGCCTTATCCGTAAGTCAAGGCTGCGCGGGAGGAAAGGTTGAACCTCAATGTAGTTCTTCTTGGCCCTCCGGGGGCTGGGAAAGGGACACAAACTCGTCATATTGTCAATAAATTTGGTTTATTTCAACTTTCTACCGGGGATTTAATCCGCAAGGAAATAAATGCTGGAAGTGAGTTGGGAAAAGCTATTAAAGAGGTAGTGAATTCCGGTGGGCTTACAGTTGATGCCCATATAAATGAATTGGTGCGTGAATGTGTGAAGGCTCAGGCACCACTTCAAGGAATAGTTTTTGATGGCTACCCACGTCGCGTGGCGCAAGCAGAATTTCTTGACCAACTGCTTAAAGAAATAGGTTTGAAAATTGATCTTGCAATACGCTTGATGATTGATGATAACCTTCTTGTAAGACGTGTGTCAGGCAGATTTACATGTAGCTCGTGTGGGGCAATGTATCATGAAGAGTTTAATCTGCCTTTACAAAAAGATGTGTGCGATGTGTGTGGTCATAATACCCTTCTTCGTCGTGCTGATGACTCTATAGAGGCACTTAAGCTTAGGCTTGCCTTGTATCACAAAGAGACCGAACCTATTGTAGACTATTATCAAACAAAAGGTATCCTATCTTCAATTGATGGAACGCAACCGATCGAAAAAGTGGCAGAAGCTATAGAGCGTTTGATTTTGAGCATTCAACAACAGCTCAAAAGGTAATGTGGTTAATTTAGTTGACTTTAGATGAAAACAGGATATAACTTTCCAATGTTTTCATTATGAGGTTAACTCAGTTTAGGGAGATACGAAGTGGCTCGTATTGCAGGTGTCAATATCCCCTCAGAAAAGAGGGTTGAGATTGGCTTAACACGGATTTTTGGAATTGGCTCTACTAAAGCTAAAGAAATCTGTGGAAAAATTGGCATTGAAAGACATCGTCGTGTGAATGAGTTGTCAGACGACGAAGTTCTAAAAATTCGTGAAACTATCGACGCTGATTATAAAGTCGAAGGTGACTTAAGGCGTGAGGTAGGTATGAATATCAAACGCTTAATGGATCTTGGCTGTTATCGTGGAGTTCGCCATCGTAAGGGTTTACCCGTTCGTGGGCAACGTACGTCTTCAAATGCACGTACCCGCAAAGGTAAAGCTAGACCCATTGCAGGTAAAAAGAAGTAAGTCTTAGAAATATAGGAAAAAGTTATGGCTCAAAAAGGTGCGGGACGTCTCCGTCGGCGCGAGCGGAAAAATATTCCAGCCGGGGTTGCACATGTAAATTCAAGTTTTAACAACACAGTTGTTACAATTGCAGATTTGCAAGGTAATGTTATATCTTGGTCTTCATCTGGAGTGTGTGGTTTTAAAGGTTCTAAAAAATCTACACCTTATGCAGCTCAGTTAGCCGCTGAAGATGCGGGCCGCAAAGCAATGGAGCATGGTGTGAAAACTTTGCAGGTTGAAGTGAATGGCCCTGGTGGCGGGAGAGAGTCGGCTTTAAGATCTCTTCAAGCTGTAGGTCTTTCAGTAACTTCCATACGCGATGTAACTACAATTCCGCATAATGGTTGTAGGCCCCCTAAGCGGCGCCGTGTTTAAAAGCTTAAATTTAAGTTTCTTTTGCATTGATTCTCGATAGTGGAGAAAGTACGTGATACAGAAAAATTGGCAAGCCTTGATAAAACCCCATAAAATTGAAACTGAATCATTAGATGCTTCAGGTTTCTCAGCTGTGTTGGTTGCAGAACCTTTAGAGCGTGGATTTGGAACAACCTTAGGGAGTGCATTAAGGCGCGTCTTGTTGTCATCCTTACAGGGCGCTGCAGTAACTTCAGTACATTTTGATGGAGCTCTGCATGAGTTTTCTGCCTTACCAGGGGTTATAGAAGATGTTCCTAATATCATTTTGAACATAAAATGTATTGCAGTTCGTGTACACAGCGAAGGTCTCAAAAAAATTCGATTGAATGTATCTGTACCCGGTCCGGTTAGGGCAGGACAAATTGAAACTGGTCCTGATGTTGAGATTTTAAATCCTGACCTGATTATTTGTACGCTAAATGAAAATTCGAAAATTAATTTTGATATGACAGTTGAGAGCGGTAAAGGTTATGTCCAAGCAGACCATAATCGTCGAGAGGATGCGCCTATTGGAGTTATTCCAATTGATTCAATCTTTAGCCCTGTCCGTAAAGTATCTTACAAAGTAGAAAATACCCGTGTTGGGCAGGTCACGAACTACGATAAGCTTACGTTGCAAGTAGAGACCAATGGATCAATTATGGCTGAAGATGCAATTGCTTATGCGTCGCGTATCTTACAAGATCAACTTCAAATGTTTGTTAATTTTGAAGATCCTAAAGGCAATGAAATAACGACTGAAATACCAGAGATTCCCTTTAATCGTAATTTGCTCCGTAAAGTGGAAGAGCTTGAGCTTTCTGTTCGCTCTGCAAATTGTCTTAAAAACGAGAATATCATTTATATTGGTGATCTCGTTCAAAAGACCGAAAGTGAAATGCTTAAAACCCCGAACTTTGGGCGTAAGTCTCTAAAAGAAATTCAAGCTGTACTTTCGCATATGGGTCTCGATCTCGGCATGAGTGTTATAGGTTGGCCGCCTGAAAATATAGAAGATCTCGCCAGGAGATTAGATGAACCATTTTAATTCAGTAAAAAAAGTATTCGAGGAGAAGTGCTATGAGGCATGGAGTAAACGGACGTAAATTTGGTAATGGTTCAGGGTATAGAAGAGCTTTGTTTTCTAATCTAGCTGGATCTTTGATTACACATGAGCAAATTAAAACAACATTACCAAAAGCAAAGGATCTACGTCCACTTGTTGAAAAATTAATCACTCTTGGTAAAAGAGGCAACCTTCACGCAAGACGCCAAGCTATTTCTACTTTACGGGATCTTAAAGTCGTTGATAAGTTGATGACATCGGTTGCTGATCGTTTTAAAGACCGTTCAGGGGGATATACCCGTATTGTAAAGGCAGGCTTTCGTTCAGGCGATAATGCACCAATGGCGATCATCGAGTTTGTGGATCACGAGATTAAAGCTGAAACTCTAGAAGCCAAAACTACGGATAAAGAAGTTAAGGAAATAGTTTCTCCACCTGCTAAATAATAAACGTATTAATTCAAGTCTCACCCTTAATTAAGAGATTGCCTTGAAAGCTACCTTTTAAATAAGAACCTTTGAGGTTAATAGACACGGTACCGTCAAGTTATAAAGAGATAGGCAATGAAATTAACCCTTAGGCACCTCTCTAGTTTTTTCATCTTTAATCTATGTCTGATCTGGGGCCCTTCCATTCAGCAAGCTCAAGCTGAGAGAGAAACTGATAATGGACGTATAACCCCGCCTGTTGTGCCACAATCTGTACAACAAATAAGTCTTACCTTTGCCCCTGTGGTTAAGAAAGTAGCTCCGGCGGTCGTTAATATTTATGCAATGCGAGCCGTGAATACCCGTTCCATATCTCCTTTATTGCATGACCCTATTTTCAGACATTTCTTTGGTGAAGAGTTTTTTTCCGGGCAATCTCCAACGCGCATTCAACGTTCATTAGGTTCAGGCGTCATTGTGCGTTCTGATGGTATTATTATTACCAATAATCATGTTATAAATGGGGCTGAGAAAATCAAAGTCGTGCTCTCTGATAATCGGGAGTTTGATGCAATTGTTGTCGTGCGTGAAGAGCGTACTGATTTAGCAGTTCTTAAGTTAGAAAAAATCACCGGGAATTTGCCTTATCTTTCCTTACGCGACGCCGATGAACTTGAAGTCGGTGATTTAGTATTAGCGGTTGGTAACCCATTTGGACTCGGACAAACAGTTACGAACGGGATTTTTTCAGCACTTGCACGTTCACAAATGGGTGTCAGCGACTTTCGTAGTTTTATCCAAACCGATGCTGCTATTAACCCTGGTAATTCAGGGGGAGCCTTAGTGACGCTTGATGGGAAGCTGGTCGGCATCAATACCGCTATTTTCTCTAAAACAGGAGGATCAATTGGAATTGGATTTGCCATTCCTTCAAATCTTGTCGTTCCCTTGATTGCTAGCGTTGACCGAGGTGGAAAAATTTTCCGCCCTTGGTTAGGTGCAAGCACACAGGATGTAAC
>JACVCA010000146.1 GCA_016742295.1 Alphaproteobacteria bacterium
GTCAATACTACCTGAAAGGTATTGCTTTTGGGCTATTTCTTTCGGCACGATTTGAGAAAAGCTGGTGGAAGTATCCTCACTCGCGCGGGTATCGAGTAATCATGCTTGATATCGGACATGCTTCTCAAACAGTACTTTTAACAGCCACAACCTTGGGATTAAATACCTGGCTTTCAGCTGCTTTCAATGACACGGGTGTTGATGAGCTGTTAGGGATTCAAAACAACTCCGAAGCCTCTCTTTTCTTTATTGGGGTAGGCCACGGAGATAATAGTTCTTTGAATCCAACTATGATTGATATGCTAAAAGAAACCCCGAAGGAATAACATACAAGCTTAATTTTGCTCCTTTAGATAATCTCTTAGAGCAATAATCCACTTTGAATCACTCATTTGCTCAAAATAACTAAAGAAAATTTCCATTAAAGGCTCCTCTGCTTCTGGTAAGACATGTATTAATTGTGCCTCTGAAATTCCCGGCATATCTTTGGGAAGCTCTACAATCCCCAAGCCTTCTTTGGCAGCACTCAAGAGCCCTTCTAAATTAGGGACTACCAAATAAGGCTTGCGTTTTTGTCCTATTTCTTTGCCCCTTTTCCAGTTCCAAAGAATACTATCATATGGAAGCTGAGTAGAGTCTTCATAAGATATAAGATGGTGATTATCCAAATCATTTAAAGCCAAAGGAATTCCCTTATATTGGAGATAACCAGCACTAGCAAACAATCTAATTGGCATAGTTAAGTGATGCAAAGAATGCTCAATTAATTGTTGTCTGTCAGAAAGCTTTTTTCCTATGAAAATGTCCATATCTTTTAAATTTTCTTGCAACACATTAGTACTAATTTCTAGATGTAAATTTGGGTAAGCACAAAGAAAATTATCTAATTTTTTATAAATCCATGATGAAGCTAAATAAGGGGGGAGATAAATTTTTAATGTTTCTTCATATTTATTTTCACTATTATTAAAAATTTCTTGCAATGACCCCATTTCTTTAACTATACGTTCAGTGGATTGAAATATTTTTGTTCCGCTATAAGTAAGTAAAACTCCGCGAGGGTGACGATAAAATAATTCTTTTTTAAAGCTGTGTTCAAGTATTTGGATGCTTCGGCTTAAGGCCGGTTGACTAATATTTAGCATCTTAGCAGCACCTACAATACTTCCTTCTTTTGCAACAAAATAAAAGAGTTTAAGACGATTCCAATTAATATTATTAACATTAAAAAAACTCATTATCTAATATCTCCATTTATCTAAAATAATTTTATATACAAATTTAGTAAATTAACTAAACATGCATGATTAATATTTATTTGCCTAAGTTAAAAAAGAGGTAATTATGGTAATAAGGTTTAAAACGCCTAAAAATACTTTAATTAGAATCCTCTCCCTGCTAGGGTCTTATTATTATTTGTAATTAGAAAACTACAGTATGGTATCTCATACAAGCATATATTTTAGATACTAATATCTAATAAATAGATACTTTAGGACAAGCTATTGGAATAATAGTGTTATAATTACTTTTATTTTGGGAAATTTTCTTTTTGGGAATAAATTTTGTATTTTAAATGATTAAGTTTTTTATGGGAGATTGTCTCCAATCTTATCTACTAAATAATCACCAAGGGCTGTGATACGTTTAGAATATTTTAATCTTTCAGGATAAACATAATAAAGTTTTACAACTCTACCTTTAAGGTTAGGTAAAACTTCAACTAAGTTAGAAGCGACCCCAGGATTTTCAGCCCCTAAAGAGACAATACCAATGCCATCTTCAGCTGCTTTCTGTAAAGCAAGAGATGAGTTGACCTGCATATAAGGTTTGCGGATATGACCTGCCTCTTTACCTAACTGTAATAGCCAATCTACGTCTCCTAAAGAACTAGGATGTTCTGTAGAAAAGGTAATGAGCCTATGACGATTCAAATCTTCAGGAACTTTTGGAGTACCTTATTTTGTAAGGTATTCTTCGCTTGCATACAATCTTAAGGGATACGAGCGCAAATATTGCTGAATTAAATCAGGACGATCCGGAACATAAGGGCGGATTGCCACATCCGCATGCTGGCTTTTGAGATCGAGATCTTGATCGTTTCCAACAATTATGACTCTCATTTTCGGATACCGCTCTAAAAAACCCGCCATATAAGCTACAAGCCAAACATTTACCGCTCCCATTGTAGTTACAATCTTCAGCGTTCCTTGAGGTTCTTTCTTATGATCGGCAATTTGAGTTTTTACCATTTCTGTAAGAGATAGAATTTGTTGAGTTGCTTCTAGCAAGACTTCTCCAGCTTCAGTTAAGGAAACCCCTTTAGGAGTTCTTAAAAACAAAGAAGTCTTGAGTTCATTTTCTAAAAGCCCAATTTTGCGGCTCAAAGCTGATTGGGCTATGTTAAGTTTTTCTGCACCGGCAGAAATACTTTTTTCTTGAGCCACAATATAAAATGCTTTTAGTTTATCAAATTCCACAGCACCCTATTTCCTATCGTTTGGCAGCCTTTTAGGAAGCTAATTTTATAATACCAGAAAGTTATTTATTTCTTTTGTTAATTATACATACAACCATACTGCCATAGAAGTTTTCATTTTGATAATTATGGTCTATAAAATTAAAAAGGTTTAAAAGAGAGAATAAACATTAAAATGTTAGCAAACCAACCTAAACCATTTTCAACTTTATTTATAATGGGAATGTGGGAATCCTTTAGTATTTATGGCTTAAGAGCTTTATTTGCTCTCTACCTTGCCTCAGAATTGTTCTTTAGTGATCATAAAGCTTATGAAGTCTATGGGACCTTTGGTGCGCTTTTATACTCTCTTCCTTTTATAGGAGGGTGGATCTCAGACCGTGGCCTAGGTCTCAGACGTTCGATTATTATGGGCAGCCTTATCATGATTGTGGGCTTTGCAGTATTATTACTCCCCTTTCAAAATGCATTTTATAGCGGAATGGGGATGATTATCTGTGGATATGCTTTTTTTAAACCGAACCTTACAAGTATGTTAGGAAAAATTTACCAAACTAAAGATCTACGACGTGATGCTGGCTTTAGTTTAGTTTTTGCGGCCTCAAATGGAGGAGCGTTTATTTCTCCGCTTATATGTGGATATATAGCTTATCATTACAGTTGGAAATATGCTTTTGCTATAACCAGTACTGGTATAATAGGAGGCCTTTTAATCTTTTTGAAGAAATTTAATTTATTTGCATCCTACGATCAAGAAATCCATAATCGACAATTTTTAAAATTCTATGGTGTAAGTTTTAAAAACCTAATTTATTTAAGTATTTTGCCAGTTATTTTTATCCTCTCTCTTTTGATAGGGAACAGTGAGTGGATGAACTTAATCATGCCTCTCACTTTTTGCTTAATAATGATATGGCTTTTAAAATTAGCTTTTAGAAGTTCGCGGCAAGAGCGATCTAACATCTTTACATTATTGGTTTTGCTTGGCTTTGTATTAATTTTTGATATTTGCTTTGAGCAAGCTTGGAGTTCCATTAACTTTTTAGTTGAGCGGGCTGTTGCTCGAACTATTTATGGTTTTAAAATTCCGACTGCTTGGTTTCTCGGGATTAATCCCCTCCTTGTCGTAATTTTAGCCCCTTTGTTTTCCATGTTATGGTTTAAATTAGCTCAACATAAATACCATATATCCGTCGAAATCAAATTTATAATTGGGCTGCTTACATTAGCTTTAGGATTTGCTGGACTTTTTGCTGGTACAAAATTACCTGATTCCTCTGGCTTAGTTAATCCGTGGTGGATCTTTTTTGGGTATGCATTTCATACCATTGGTGAGCTTTGTATTATACCGGTTGGAATATCTATGGTGAGTAAATTAGCCCCCTCCCATTATGCCAGTACATTTATGGGATTTTGGTATTTCATCTGGGCTTTTTCTCATTATTTAGGAGGGCAAGTAGCAAAATTAACGTCAACAAATGACATAAAAGAGATATGCAATCTCCTAAAATGCCGAACAAGCTATGGCGACATTTTTGGGTATATGGCCTTTGTCTTGGTGGGCCTCAGCTTACTATTATTGGCTTTTCGCCCCTACTTACGACCCACCTTTCCGCGTTTTTAAAGTTTAAATCTATTATTAATATAAAATTTTTTTCTTGCATTAATAAAAAGTGAA
>JACVCA010000147.1 GCA_016742295.1 Alphaproteobacteria bacterium
GATGTATGCTGATGGTCAAGGGGTAGAGCAATCCTATGAAAAGACACTAGAATGGTATCAAAAAGCTGCTGAACAAGGAGATGCAAAGGCTGAATCTAATCTTGGATCGATGTATGCTTTTGGCCAAGGTGTAGAACAATCGTACGAGAGAGCAGTAGAATGGTGGAAAAAGGCCGCAGAACATGGACGTGCAGGAGCCCAGTTCAACCTTGCTACGATGTACCATAAAGGTAGAGGAGTAAAGCAATCGATTGAGAAAGCAGTGGAATGGTATCGAAAAGCTGCTGAACAAGGGCTTACACACGCACAAAACAAACTTAGCCTGATATATGCGGAAGGCCAAGGAGTAGAACAATCGGATGAAAAAGCAATAGAATGGTTCCAAAAAGCAGCTGAACAAGAAGATGCAGGCGCTCAATTCAACCTTGGTTTGATGTATCATAACGGTAGGGGAGTAAAACAGTCGAATGAAAAGGCAGTTGAATGGTGGCAAAAAGCTGCTGAACGAGGGTATGCAGGAGCACAATACAACCTTGGTTTAATGTATTTTAATGGCCAAGGAGTAGATCAATCGCAAGAGAAAGCAGTAGAGTGGTGGAAGAAAGCCGCTAAACAAGGAATTGTAATTGCACAATCTAATCTTGGAGTGTGCTATCATAACGGTGAGGGAATAGAGAAATCGCGTCAGAAATCAGCAAAGTGGTATCGAAAAGCTGCTGAACAGAGAGATGCAGCAGCTCAATACGCAATCGGTCAAAGCTACGCAGCAGGTCAAGGAGTAGAGCAATCATATGAGAAAGCAGTAGAATGGTTTAAAAAAGCGGCTAAACAAGGGATTGCAGAGGCGCAACACGATCTTGCGGTAATGTATCATAAAGGTCAAGGGGTAAAACAATCATATGAGAAGGCACTGAAATGGTACAAAAAAGCAGCTGATCAAGGAGATATAATAGCTCAAACTAACCTTGGTGGCATGTATGCTATGGGGCAAGCGGTAATTAAATCAAATGAGAAAGCAGTAGAATGGTGGGAAAAAGCTGCTGAACAAGGAAATGCCAATGCTCAACACAACCTCAGTTTGATGTATCATAAAGGTCAAGGGGTAAAACAATCCGATGAAAAAGCTCTTGAATGGCTAAAAAAAGCTGCTGAACAGAAAATCGCAGAAGCTGAATTTGGACTAGGAATGAGATGCATTAATGGTCTAGGTATAGAGCAATCAATCGAGAAAGCAGTAGAATTATGGGAAGATGCAGCTAATCAAGGGCATCTAAAGGCTCAACTTAGCCTTGGGTTGCTATCATTACCTTTTCAAAATACTGCTAAAACTAACCTGGAAACAACAGAATGGTTAATTAAAGCAGCTAGACAAGATATAACTGATACCCCAACTCTAATGGGTGTAAAAGTTGGAGAATATAGAGTAATTGCAAATGAGTGGGCGATTGAAGATTTAAAAGCACACCAATCTAAAGCTCAAAGGCTGCTTGGAATTAAGTATTATATGGGTTATGGGGTTCTTAGAGACGAAGCTAAAGCTGTTGAATGGCTTAAAAAATCAATGCGGCAAAAAGATTTGAACATAAATACAATGTATATAGTAGGGGGTATATCCTTTGAATCTCTTCCTCCTCAGTTATATATAAATTTAAATAATAACACTGATTGTTTTGAGAATCTCTGTTTTAGAGTCCTTACTGCTCTAAAAACTTTTTTAAAATTGAAAGGCTCGGAAGACAAGTTGGAACTTTCATTACTTAAGAAAATGAGATCTGAAAAGCAAGATAATACGACTTATGATGCAATCAAAGATTATGAAGATGCCGCAAAGAGGGGAGAAGCAGATGCCCAGCTCAAATTAGGAATTTTGCATCGCTATGGCGTGGGAATTACTCAAGATTCTGTGCGGGCGATTGAGTGGTATAATGAAGCAATGCAGCGCGGGAATGCTGAAGCCCATAATATTCTTTCTAAAATTGGAACTGAAACAATGCAGTGTGGGAATTCCGAGGCACACAATATGCTTTCTAGAATTGGGGCTGTTGTTTCTTCTTTAATAAGAAGCGTTGGTTTTAAGCCTGAGTCAATTATGCCTATCATAGATCATTCTTCTCATTATTCTCCGTTAGAGCTTTATAAAACAGTTTCTTATCAAAAAGATAAAAACTCACTTGAAGCTCTCATTAAACTTTGGCGCAATAAAAATATAGAAGCTTGTGCTTACCTTGGTAAGCTTTATGCAAATAAAGTGATATCAAGATCTTTAGAAATAACAGATGAAGATGTTTTTGATTGGCTCAGTAAAGCAGTAGAGCTTCACGATGATCCTGTCGCTCAATATCTTCTAGGACGTATGTATGAGTATGGGTGGGGATGTTCTAGAGATCAGATATTAGCAGCCGCATGTTTTACAGAAGCTGCATTTGCTAGCTGGTATGCACCTGCGCAAAAAGCCCTAGCAGAGGTATATCGTTATGGTAAAGGCATTGAACAATCTGCTCAAGAAGCTCTACGTTGGTATCGCAGAGCTGCTAAGCAAGGAGATGCTGGTGCAACTGCAGCTATTAAGGAGATGGCAGATGAAGATGCTAACGAAGCAGCGATGTATGCTTTAGGTCGTGCTCATGAAGAAGGCTGGGGAATTGCTAGAGATGAAGAAGAAGCTGCTTTCCAGTATACGCGAGCTGCAAATCAAAATTATCCTAAAGCTCAGTATGCAGCAGCCCTTCAAAGGTTAGACGGTAAAGTTGCTCCAGATGAACTTGACCCTTACCTCTTACTTGTGATCCTTTCTAGTAAAGAAGCTATCTCTCCTTACTTAAAGTTGCGGGGTCATAAACTTGACCGTACCCAAAGAAAAGCTATAGCAAAGCTTATTAATGATAATTATCCTGATTATTATGAGCAAGGCTATTATAAAGCTCAGCATAAACTTGCTGGACTTTATGAAACTGGTCAGATTATTCTTTTAAAGACACGGAAAAACGAAGAAAGTGCTTACAGCGAAGCTATTCGTCTTTATGAGGCTGCTATGCAGAACGATAGTTCAGTGCCTCTCACTACTTTGGGGAATGTCCGTTTTGCATTAAGAAGATTACAACAACAAGGAGATGAAGAGAGGTTTGAGCTAGATCATCCTGGATTTAAGAAGTTTTTACAAAAACGCGGCATAAATCATAAACTCAATAATGAATTTGAGTTACAATTAGCTCACGTATTTACAGAGACAAGAAGTTTAGAAAAAGAAGTACGAGGTGAACTTAATCACATCTTAGGTAAAATTCTAGGACTCCCAGATAAAAGCAAACAAGCCTGGGGAATGTTAACAATGCTTAAGAGTTGCTTGAAGAGACATAAATATCCATCAACGAATGATCTCGATATTAGCAAGCAAGACTTATCAGAACTTTCTCGTAAAAGCAGCCTTTTGGATCCATTATGGAGCTTAATCCCTGATGCTCATGAAGTAGCTACAAAAGAGCTAAGGGTTGCAAAGTGGATGCTGCATGATCCCCGGGTTGAGATTTTCAATAGTTGTTTTAGAGAATTTGAAAATAAGTATGACAAGGATATTTATGAAGGATCTGTTAGAAAAATTCTCACAATCTTTGATCAACTTCATACCAGTAAGTTTCTTACAATAGCAGAAATATCTTCTAAGCAAGCTGATCCCCGTCCATATCTTTATAAACTCCTCACACGAGATGATGATCCAACCAATCGCTTTGCGAATCGGTTGGTTCGTATAGCTGATATTCTTCAAAGGCAATTTGAAGAAGCGAAAATAAAGAGAGACCTCACTGCGCTGGGAGCTTTAAAAGAACTCTTACTTCAGTGGGCTCAAAGAGGAGAAGAAGATTGTAGAGCAGGTGGAGAAGATGAACTAAACCGATATTATTTTGGTAATATCGTAAACTTCCGCATTGCTGATTCAGCTGCATTAACGCAAGAGGATTGGACTTTGGAGATGCAAGTTGCAGTTTCCCTAGCACAGTTACGGCTTAAGCTTGTTGATGATCTTGTTATTGAAACGGATAATAATCGTATTCATGCGGTTAAGCACTTAGAAAATAAAGCTCGTGTTGCAGTAGGTCTTTTAGGAGATACAGAAGATTACATTGATGGCTTAGACG
>JACVCA010000148.1 GCA_016742295.1 Alphaproteobacteria bacterium
GTCTGCATGTACTATATAGCATGATTATAAATAAGTTTAGCCTCCTTTGAGGTTTCATAATAAGTAATTTTAAAAAGTAAGGGAGGATGATTCTTCTCTCCTATATGGCGCAGCAACTTATCTTGGCGTGTTATTCGACCTTATTATGATTGGTTTGGTCAGGTTGTGGTAAATCCTCTGAAATATCTTGAGGTTTATCACCATTGTCACCTTTAAGTTCCGCTACGAAAGCTTCAAAATCTTTACCGCGATTGAATTGATGATAAACGGATGCAAATCGTACGTAAGCTACGGTATCTAAGTCTTGCAAAGCGCTCATGACCATTTCACCTATTGTACTAGAAGGTATTTCCGTCTCGCCCAAAGTTTCAAGCTGGCGCACTAAACTGTTGATCATACGTTCAACGTGTTCGTGCTCTATGGGACGTTTATGAAGAGCTAGATAAATTGAACGTGCAAGTTTATCGCGTTCAAAAGGAATACTTTCACCACTTTTCTTAACCACATTGAGGGGTAGCAATTGGACGCGCTCGACTGTCGTAAACCGTGCATTACATTGGGTACAATAGCGTCGTCTGCGGATAACAGCGTCTTCTTCGACGCCACGGGAATCTTTGACAGACGTATCAAGATGGCCACAAAAGGGACAACGCATCGTGTTATACCTTAGGCTGCAATTCAGGATAAAGAGGGAAGTTGGCGCACAGGTTAGAGATTTTTTGACGCACCTCTTTTTCCATAGCTTCAGAGTTTCCTTGCGAATGGGCATGTAGTACTTGATAGATCCATTGTCCGAGCATTTTGAATTCTTCTTCCTTTAAGCCTCTAGTTGTGGCAGCAGGTGAGCCCAGACGAATTCCTGAAGTTTTTGTCCAGGGTAAAGGGTCGTAAGGAATGCTGTTCTTATTACAAGTAATGCCTGCACGTTCAAGGCAATGAGTGGCATCTGTGCCGTTGATACCAAGCCTTGTGAGATCAACGAGAATTAAATGGGAGTCCGTTCCTCCAGATACTAGGGTAAGGCCTTGATTCACCAAGGTTTCTCCAAGGACGCGTGCATTGGTTAAAATATTTTGTGCATACATTTTAAAACTTGGTTGCAAAGCTTCCAGTAATGCCACAGCCTTACCTGCTATAATGTGCATTAAAGGTCCACCTTGCATGCCAGGAAATAGGGCTGAATTAACCTTTTTTGCAATCTCAGTGTCATTGGTCAAAATCATCCCACCCCTGGGCCCCCGTAATGTCTTATGGGTCGTTGTAGTTACTACATGAGCATGGGGAATTGGGCTTGGAAATACTTCAGCCGCCACCAAACCGGCGAAATGTGCCATATCTACCATAAAATAAGCCCCTACTTGATCAGCAATTTGGCGAAAGCGAGCAAAATCAATGACGCGCGGATAAGAAGATCCTCCAGCAATGATCAACTTTGGTCGATGGGTCAGGGCTTGCCGTTCAACTTCATCGTAGTCAATATAGCCATCTTCTCGTCGCACTCCATAAAGTACTGCATTAAACCACTTTCCTGATAAATTAACTGAAGCGCCATGGGTCAAGTGCCCTCCACTTTCAAGTCCCATCCCTAAGATCGTATCACCAGGTTCTAAAAGGGCTAAGAATACGCATTGGTTGGCTTGAGAGCCGGAATGAGGTTGCACGTTTGCAAATCCACATTTAAAAAGTTTACAAGCACGTTCTATAGCTAAGTTTTCAGCGACGTCTACATAGACACAACCACCGTAATAGCGCCGTCCCGGGTAACCTTCCGCATATTTATTTGTCATTACGCTTCCAGTCGCTTCCATCACTGCAAGCGAGGTAAAATTCTCTGAGGCAATCATTTCAATTTGATCCGATTGACGTTGTAATTCATTACGGATTGACTGTGCAATCTCAGGGTCAGTTTTGTTAAGGTAAGGGGTGATAGATGGCATAGAGTCTCTCCTGAAAACAAAAGTAGGATTTTTTAGTTGGCTTATTCTAGCAAAGGTTTATGCTAAGTCACGTGTTTTTGTAAGCTAAAAGAGGTAAATTCTTATCTCTCTCCTTTCTAGCCAGTAAAAGATATTTAGACTTTTCGAAGTTTGGCTTTGCAGCAAGCGCCTTCATGACAACTTGCTTATATGACAACTGAGAGTCCAGAAATGAGGAGAGGTAATATTAGGATCATGAACGAATTAAACTCCCCCGTCACTACAGATCATAGTGACGGGGAGGAAGGATGGAACTAAAGACTGAAAGCTATTGTCTTCATTCAAAAAGAGTTATTTCTAAAATAAGTCTATTCCAACATGATATTTTTATAAATCCTTTTAGCTTTTTCCAAAGAAATATTTAGTTGTTGAGCAATTTCCTGGATGTAATCTTTTTTTTGAGGTTTAAAAAGGTTGTGGCGTTGTCCTCTTTCTTCCATTTCTTTTGTTAGGGAATCCCGTAGTACGCCCATTTCAAAAGTATTGTCTCCATCATGCTCTAAATCATAAATTATAGCGGGGATAGATCTTACCTCATCAGGAGGATAATATTGAGATTTTTCCTGACTAGTAATATATTTTAATGTATCCTCGTAGTTACTCTGATGGTTTTTGATAATTTCAGCTGCTTTATAAAGATAAAAATCATCTGATTTTTCCTGCGTTTCTTCGGCTGCCTTTTCATTTAACCCAGGCAAAGTGGTTGAGCGCTTTTCTGTTTCTGCTTCTGTAAGAGCCCCAATAGGTTTTAAGCTCTCATGATCATACCTTTCCTTTTCTTCGACTTGTGGAGAATTTCCCTGAATGATTACTGGCTGTTCTTCAAGAGTAACTAAAAATGCAAGGTTATGACCCCTTGTTCCAGTATTTTCCATAGATAATTTTAGGGCTGTTTGGAACTCTTCATCTTCGTTATTTTGAGATGCGAATGTATTATTAAAATTAAAGGCTACAATTGAACAACTAACTAGAAATAAAATCTTCTTCATAATAAGCACCAATATTAAGGTTGTGATATGCAAGTTAAAATTAAACCCATTTAAAGTATTTAACAATAATAATTATTGCATATTAGGTATAACATTTGATAAAGGTGAATTAAATTTCCTTAAGCACAGCCACAAATTCTTTAAGCTTTATGAAGGGCTGCAAACATTTCGTACCTTTGCAAATGTAAGATGTAGGTTTTCCTTGAACTAAAGGTTTATGAGCCGGGTTTGCGGCAAGAGCCTACATGATAACTAACTTATATGACAATATAGAGTCCAGAAATGATGAGGGAAAATGTTAGAATCATGAACAAGTTATAATCCCCGTCACTACAGAGCATAGTGACGAGAAAGAAGGATGGTACTAAAGACTGAAAGCTATCGTCTTCATTCAAACAGAGTTATTTCTAAAATAAGCTTATTCCAAGGTGATCATCTTATAAACTCTTGTAGCTTTTTCTGAAGAAATATTTAGTTGTTGAGCAATTTCCCGAATATAATCATTTGTTTTAGGTTTAAAAAGTTGGTAACGTTCTCCTCTTTCTTCCATTTCTTTCCTTACATAACCTAGTAATTCGCGCGTCTCAAAATTATTTTCTCCATCGTGCTCTATATCACGAATTATATCGGGAATAAATCTTACATCATCAGGAGGATAGTATTGAGATTTTTCTTGGCGAGTGGCATGTTTTAAGTTGGTTTCATAGGTGGTCAATAGGTCTTTAATAATGCTAGATGCCTTATAAAAGTAAAAATCGTCTGGTTTTTCATTAGTTTCTTCTTCTGCCTTTTTATTTATATGAAGCAAAGCAGTTGGGCGGTTTTTTGTTAGTGCGTCTGATTCTGCAAGAGCCACAATAAGCTCTGCGTTTTCCCGATCATACTCTTCCATAGATAATTTTAAGGCTGTTTGGAAATCTTCCTCTTCATTATTTTGAGATGCGAAAGTATAATTAAAATTAAAGGCTACAATTGAACAACTAACTAGAAATAAAATCTTCTTCATAATAAGCACCAATATTAAGGTTGTAAATATACAAAATAAAATTAAACCTACTTAATATACTTAACAATAATAATTATTGCATATCAGGTATAACATTTGAAAAAGGTGAATTAAATTTTCTTAAGAACAGTCACAAATTTTT
>JACVCA010000149.1 GCA_016742295.1 Alphaproteobacteria bacterium
AATTAAATCAGCACCAGCTTGAGTCACAGCAGTTACTTCTTGACCAAGGCATGCAAAATCTGCTGATAAAATAGAGGGGGCAATGCGAACAGGTTGCGACATTTCAATGAATCCCTTAGAGTTAAGTTTTATTTATATCCTAACAAATATTTAAATCAATGAAACCTGTAACTCAAAAGCCTAAAATTCTTTATGTTATAACTGAAGACTGGTATTTCTGTTCTCACAGGTTAAACCTGGCACGAGCAGCCCAAGCGCAGGGCTTTACGGTACATCTAGCTACCAATGTCCATCATCATGAAGATAAAATTCGAAGTCTAGGCTTTAATTTACACCCACTTTTTCAACTCAAGCGCTCTAGTCTTTCTCCTTGGCGTGAGATTAAAGCTATATTTGAATTATGGAGAATTTATCGCAAGATCAAGCCAGACATTGTACATCATGTGGCTTTAAAACCTGTTCTCTATGGGACTTTGATAGCACGGATTTTGCGTATTAAGATAATCATTAATGCCTTAGGCGGTTTGGGTTCCTTATTGATATCTGAGACCCCTAAAATGCGCAGATTGCAAAAGGTAATTTTCTTTTTATTAAAACATCTTTTAAATAATAAGACGCAAAGATTAATTGTCCAAAACCAAGCAGATTATACTTTATGGCAATCCAAAGCCAAATTACCTGCAACTTATCTGGTATTAATTCCTGGAAGTGGCGTTGATATTGATCATTTTAAGCCACGCCAGCACAAGCCAAATCCCCTTCCTCTCATAATTTGTGCCACCCGAATGTTATGGGACAAAGGTATTGGCGAACTTGCTTCAGCTGCAAGAATACTTAAGCAGAAACAGTTAAAATTTCAGCTTCTTTTATGCGGATCAATTGATGATCAGAATCCTTCGGCAATTGATAAATCAGAACTCATTAAGTGGCAAAAAGAAGAACTCCTGGAGTGGATAGGGCATGTTGAAGATATTGCTCCCATTTATCAGACTGCAGATATTGCTGTGCTCCCGTCTTACCGAGAAGGGTTACCCAAAACATTATTAGAGGCTGCAGCCTGCTCACTTCCTATCATAACTACAGATGTCCCGGGATGTAGGGATATTGTTCATCACCAAGTGAATGGTTTGCTTGTCCCTGCACAAAATCCCCACGCACTTTCAAATGCGCTTGAATTATTAATCAAGAACCAAGCTTTACGTCAATTGTATGGTAAGGCAGGGCGCATCCGTGTCGAAAAAGAGTTTGCTGATTCTTTGATTATTAATTACACCCTTGCATTATATAATTGAATTAGAAACCCAGGCTAAATAAGGGAAATAATTTTCTCCTCTCTTGACGAGAACAAAGGTAATCCTTATTTAATGTATAGATCATAAATAGAGGATGATTAGTGTGAAGAGATTCCTATGTCGCTTTTATCTTTAAGAATAGCACCAGACCCATGCTTAAGCATAACTTCACGTCCTGTAGAGGAGGTGGATCATAACATTCAAAAGCTTTTGGACGATATGCTTGAGACAATGTATGAAAACAATGGCTGCGGGCTTGCTGCCAATCAAGTAGGTATACTAAAACGACTTGTAGTCATTGATATAAGTGATGATTCAACCTCTTCAAACCCAATTAAATTGATAAATCCAGAAATCTTGTGGGTTTCGGAAAGAAAGGCTTCAATATCTGAGGGCTGTCTTTCGGTTCCTGATCAATATGCAGAAATTTCTCGGCCTGCTGAGGCTCATATACGCTATCTTGATGAGTATGGTTGCTCTCAAGAAATTAAAGGTGATGGTTTGCTTGCAGCCTGTATTCAACATGAAATTGATCATCTAAATGGAACTTTGTTTATTGATCATCTTTCTGCTTTAAAACGCAATCTAATTTTACGTAAAGTACAAAAGCAACTTAAAAATAGAGCATTATAAAATTACTTTAAAACCATTGAATTTAATTTTTATGGGCACGCCTGATTTTGCAGTTCCCACACTTGCAGCTATTTATAATGCAGGCCATAAGATTTTAAGGGTTTATACACAACCACCTAGGCCCGCCGGTCGTGGACACCAAATGCATTTGAGCGCTGTACATCAATACGCTTTAAAGCATCAACTCCAAGTTTCAACCCCTGTATGTTTGAAGTCCACAGAAGAAAGGGAAAAATTTTCTGCTTTAAAGGCTGATGTTGCAATCGTAGCTGCCTACGGCTTGCTGCTCCCCTTACCTTTATTGCAAGCTCCCCGTTTTGGATGTTTGAATGTTCATGGCTCCTTATTACCAAGGTGGCGGGGAGCTGCACCTATCCATAGAGCAATTTTAGAAGGAGATACACAAACAGGAATAACAATTATGCAAATGGAACAAGGTTTAGATACCGGCCCCATAATCATGCAAGACTCTATTCCTATTGACGACCAAGCGACATCAAGCCAGATCCACGACCAATTAGCGAACCTTGGTGCCCAATTGATGCTGCAAACTTTAGAAAACCTGCAAACCGCTTCCCTTAAAACTATTCCTCAGCCTTCAGTCGGTATAAGCTACGCTAAAAAGTTAGAGCGATCAGAAGGAAGAATTTACTGGCAAGACACAGCTGAAACTCTAGAAAGAAAAGTCAGAGCCTTAAACCCATGGCCAGGAGTCTGGTTTGAGTATCAAAATGCACGTATTAAAATCTTAAAAGCTCAGATTGCTGAAAATCCTCAAAATGCTGCGCCCGGAACCATACTTGATAAAAATTTCACAGTTGCATGCGGCCAAGATGCTTTAAAATTATTAGAAATTCAAAAGGCTGGAGGGCGTATCCTGGAAGGGCAAGCTTTTTTAAATGGGCAACCTATTCCGAAAGGAACCTGTTTTTCTTAAAAATGCCGCGTTATAAATTGACTATAGAATATGATGGAACCGGTTATGCAGGTTGGCAACGTCAAAAAAATTTGATGTCAATTCAAGGTGCTTTGGAAGAGGCATTTTTTAAGTTTACCAAAGAAACCGTAACTCTTTATGCTTCAGGACGAACAGATGCAGGTGTCCATGCTCGTGGTCAAGTTGCTCATGTGGACCTACAAGAGACCTACCAGCCCTTTCAAGTTCGAAATGCAGTGAATTATTATCTAGATCGTCATTCGATTAGAATTATCGAGGTAGAGAATGTAGATGGATCCTTTCATGCTAGGTTTTCTTCAGTTGAAAGACGATACTTGTACAAGATTTTAAATCGCCCAGCATCTTCACCGCTAGATCGTTACCGTGTTTGGCATGTTTATAGACCTTTAACAGTAGAATTAATGCATGAAGCAGCACAATACTTAATTGGCTATCATGATTTTAGCACCTTTCGAGCAAGTGAATGCCAAAGCCTTTCTCCTATGAAAACAGTGGACCAATTAGATGTTGTCAGACATGGAGATTATATTGAAATTTTTGCCCGTTCTCGTTCATTTCTTCATCATCAAGTGCGTAACATGGTTGGAACATTAAAGCTGGTCGGAGAAGGAAAATGGAGTCTTGAAGATTTTCGTAGCGCATTTGAGGCGCGTGACCGTCGTCGAGGAGGCGTGACTGCGCCCCCTCAAGGGCTCTACTTCATCAGCGCACATTATCAAAAGAATTTTGATGTAGATTTACTACCTTCAACAAAGACCGTTGACAAAAATGTAGAAGAGCTATAGCAAAATATATAGCCTAGGTGGCGAGTTGGTAGACGCGCTAGATTCAGGTTCTAGTGAGTGAAAGCCCGGGAAAAGTTCAAGTTTTCTCTGAGGCATCAGCAGAAGAAAAGTGGCCTTATGACACCCAATATAGTATTCCATTATAAAGATATTCCCCACAATCTCGAATTAGGTTCGTTAATTGCAGTCGACACAGAAACGATGGGGCTGAATTTATATCGCGATGAGTTGTGTGTCGTACAGATTTCTCCAGGAGATGGCACTTGCCATGTCATCCAAATGGATCGTACTACTTATAATTGTCCAAATTTAAAGGCTCTGCTTTCTAATCCAAAAGTCACTAAGTTATTTCACTTTGCTCGATTTGATATTGCAGCAATTTTTCATTATTTAGGTG
>JACVCA010000150.1 GCA_016742295.1 Alphaproteobacteria bacterium
GCACCAAGCATTGCGGTTAGGTTCTAAAGTACCTCTGGTGATAATCATAAACCTTAATCTAGGGGCTGGATAATCCTCTTAAAATTCTTGCTTGAATTTTACAATTAATTCTAAAACTTGACAGTGAGAAATTGATGCTGTTTTTCAATTTCTCATTTTGCTTCAAACGCGCTTTTAATATTTCTTGGAATGATTGAATGGGAAATATTATATGCAGCAACCTCATTTTCCAACAACACCCTTTAAAGTTATTTTGCATTTTCTAAAACCCTATAAGCTTCACCTCCTAGGCTTATTTCTCATATCCCTCCTATGGGCAATTGATGTTTCGCTGCGACCTTATTTAATTAAAAAAATGCTCGATATTCTAGCAATAACCTCCTTAGAAGAAAATCTCTTTTATGCCCTTGGACCTCTTGTGATTTTTTATTTATCCCTGGGGTTTTTTATGAATTTTATCTACCGCTTTAATGATTATTTGACACTTAAATTTTTACCGGTGTTCAATAAAAACATTGTTATCCGTATGCTTGAATATACCCAACTCCATTCCCATACTTACTTTCAAAATCATTTTGGAGGGAGCATTGTGACAAGAATTTCAGAAATGGGTAATGCTGCGCAGGCGCTTATCGACGTTATAATTGATAGTTTTATCCCTCATACAGTTGCCTTGTTTGTCGCTTGCGTGACTTTAGCTTCAGTCTATCCTTATCTTGCAGGAGTTTTACTATTATGGACAGGTTTATTCCTCCTAGTAAGCTACCATCTTTCAAGGAAGTCCTATATTTTGTCGCAACAGCTTTCTGAAACTCACATAACCTTAATAGGTCGTATGATTGATGGCATCGTCAATATGTTAACTGTGCGTTTATTTGCGCGGCATAATTATGAACTGCGTTATATTGAATCAAGTGCTAATAATAAAGTGGAAAAGAATCAAGAGTTAAGATGGAGCAATCTTAAACGTAACGCGATTATGGACAGTATGTCTAATATCCTTATTGCTATTCTGCTAGGCTATTTAATTTACGCAAGACAAAAAGATCTTGTAACGATTGGAGATTTTGCCCTCGTCCTGATGCTTTCTCTCTCAATCATAGACACCATCTGGAATAGTTCACGCAGGTTTGTTAATTTTATTGAAGATTTAGGACGTTTCTCCCAAGCTTTAACCCTTATTGTACGCCCCCATGAAATTGCTGATGTACCTGAGGCCAGGCGATTACAAATTACTCAAGGCACTATCCAATTTGATAATGTCAGTTTTTATTATAAAAATATCACACCGTTGTTTCAGAATTTTTCGCTTATAATCCCTGGCCGCCAGAAAGTCGGGGTCGTTGGATACTCAGGTAGCGGCAAGACAACATTCGTAAATTTAATTGTAAGGTTATATGAGGTTTCATCAGGACAAATACGTATTGATAATCAAAACATAACCTCCGTGACCCAAGATAGCTTACATGAAGCTATAAATTTTATACCACAAGAGCCCTCTCTCTTTCACCGGAGCGTTTTTGAAAACATCAGATACGGTAACCCTCAAGCAACCTATGAAGAAGTTGTGGAGGCTGCTGTAAAAGCTCATGCTAATGATTTTATCCAACAACTTCCTCTAGGATATGAAACTTTAGTGGGCGAAAAGGGGGTCAAGCTATCAGGGGGGCAAAGACAAAGAATTGCTATTGCAAGGTCAATCCTTAAAAATTCATCCATTCTTTTGTTAGATGAGGCAACCTCAGCATTAGACTCAATCACCGAACATTACATTCAAGAAAGCTTAAACCTTCTTATGCAAGACAAAACTGTTATTGTAATTGCCCATCGGCTCTCAACCCTTTTAAAAATGGATAGGATTCTTGTATTCAAGGAAGGCCAAATCATTGAAGACGGCCCTCATGAGGCCTTGATAAGACAAAATGGCCTTTATAACCAACTTTGGGCTATGCAAGCCAATGGCTTTCTCCCACAAAAAGAGTACCTCTCTGCTTAAAGCAGCAGAGTTTTTGAACCCCTTGCAGTTCTCTCAAAAAGTTTCATTTAAGATTATATTCAAATAGTTGAAAGCTACGACTTAATATAGGTTGGCTAATATTAAGTTGCTCAGCTGCTTGAGTTATACCTCCTGCCTTGGCTCGATGATAAAATATTCTAAGTCGATCGTCTTCCTTTAATAACGTTCCTTTATAATCTTAAGAATTATTATTGAATATTAAATAGACAGTATATTATTAATTCAACAAGGCTACTATCTGCTTCCACATAGAAATCGCTATATTTATCTATCTTTTAGTCAATTAAGGCCAATTGAGTAAATTATATTATTTCATGCTGAATAAGTATTCCTTTCTAAGGTTGTTATATCTTAATACTTGATTTGATCTTTACGAAGCAAGGGCAGCCTGAAAAAAAGCAGGAAAATGCATAAGCGTAATTTTAATTATTTAAATTTTTATATAGCTGTTATTTGATTACAACAACTTATTGTAATGAAGTTAAATTTTATAAACAAAAGCACAAACCTATTTAAAATATCATTTAGCTAATGTATGTTCACTTTGATATTAATAAATATTATAATAAAATATGTAGATCTTATATTATAAAAGAACATAATTTTTTATGAATTAAATTTATAAGTTAAAATTAATAATGATAAAAAATAAATATTTTTATGCAGCAGCTATTGGCAACATCCTAGAGTACTATGACGTGGCATTATATGGCCACTTGCTTCCTAAATTAGCCCTATTGTTTTTTCCTGATAACGACCCAACTATTTCAATGCTTTGGGGGCTGGGTGTGTTTGCCTCAGGATTTATCATGCGCCCTTTGGGAGGGGCTCTTTTTGGGCATATCGGTGACCGGCTCGGCCGCAAAAATGTGCTAACCCTCTCAATTGCTTTAACCTCAATCCCCGCCTTGATGATAGGTATGCTTCCCACTTATGAACAAATTGGCATGGTAGCCCCGATCATATTAGTTATATGTCGTCTCGCCCATGGGTTATGTGTTGGCGGAGAAAGCGCAGGGATTCTTGTTTACGTCTTGGAAAAAACTCAACCCCATAAAACTAATCTTATAGGAAGTATCCTTTGCAGTTTATCCTTTGTTGGGGTTTTAATAGGGGCTGCTGTCAGTGCACTATGCACCCACGCATCGATGCCAGAATGGGGATGGAGAATCCCTTTCTTGATAACTATTTTACTGGCTTTATACGGCTATTATTTTCGTAAACGGATTCAAGAAACTGAAGTCTTTAAAACTGCCAAAGCACCAGTTGCCCGCGTTCCTTTGATTAAAGTTATCAAAGAGAGTAAAGGAAACTTACTTTGTACTTTTGGCTTAGGGGCAGCTTGTTCAATTCCCTTCCACGTATTTACTATCTATGCAAGTTCGATGATGAGCCTGACCCTAAAGCTTCCCCTCGCTCAAGTTATTGTTGTGAACATGTGTATTTTAGGGCTTCTTACAATTATACTACCCTTTATGGGACTTTGGGCAGATCGGACAAACAATATAAAGCTGATGCATGCTTCAATGGCAGCCATTAGTATTCTCGCCTATCCGATATTCCTGCTGATTGGATCAAAATCTCTACCTCTTATCATTGTTGGACAAATAATTTTAGTATTGTTCTATAGTGGGTTCTTGGCCTCCGTCAGCGCCTTTCTGATCACACTCTTTCCCGTCAGAACTCGTTCTACAGGGATTGGAGTGGCTTATAACTTAGGTAATAGCGTATTTGGAGGAACGACCCCTTTAATTGCAACCCAACTGGTTTATTTAACTGGCAATCCCAGGTCTCCGGCGATTTATCTCTTTATGGCTGGCCTGCTGGGAATTGCTTCGATAGGGTTTGCGAAAGATGTACGTTTGCAAAATACTTAACTTTCCTTTAAGAGGCCCGCAACCGCTCCAATGCTTGAATCAATTTTTCCTTACGGCTGATAGCCTCGTCGCGCTTAGATTTCGTTTTTTCAATGACATCAGCTGCAGATTTCTGGATAAAGTGTTGTTTTCCCAACTTACGTACAGATCCTTGAATTTCAAATTAAAA
>JACVCA010000151.1 GCA_016742295.1 Alphaproteobacteria bacterium
CTCCCCTTTCTGCTGTTTTCATTTTCTAAAACTAACACTGGCGGTCCCTGGCATCTTGACGTATAAATGATATATAACACATCTATCAAGCGTAAGGATAAATTATGGCCGGTTATTTAAACAAAGTACAACTTATCGGTAATCTAGGACGTGATCCTGAGGTCCGCAATACGCAAGACGGCAGTAAAGTCGTTAGTCTTGCAGTCGCAACAACTGAATACTGGCGTGATAAGACCACGAATGAACGTCGCGAACGCACCGAGTGGCACCGGGTAGTAATCTTTAATGATAAAATCTGTGAGATTGCTGAAAAGTATTTACGTAAAGGATCAAAAGTATATCTGGAAGGTCAACTCCAAACTCGTAAATGGACTGATAATGCAGGTCAAGAACGCTATACTACAGAAATCGTATTACAGCGCTTTCGCGGTGAATTGATGATGATGGATTCTAAAGGGGGCGATGCAAGCATGGATCCCTCTATGGACGCTTTTAGTGATTCTTCTTTCAGTGGACAGAGTTTTCCAAGCTCTTCGCCCCCCTTAACTAACGATCTTGATGATGAAATTCCATTTTAGTACCTCCCGTTATATGTTAAAAACCCTTATTGTTTAAGCTAGGAGAGCCTGTGTGACGACTTTACCGCCTACACAACCTAAAGATATATCAACCATCACCATTGAAGAGGAGATGAAGCGCTCGTATCTCGATTATGCCATGAGCGTTATTGTCAGCCGTGCCTTACCGGATGTCCGAGATGGCCTTAAGCCTGTCCACAGACGTATTTTGTATGCGATGAAAGAAGCAGGTTTTGACTACAACCGCCCCTTCCGTAAATCTGCACGTGTTACTGGTGAAGTTATGGGTAAGTTCCATCCCCATGGTAACATCCCCGTGTACGATGCTATGGTCCGTATGGCGCAAAGTTTCTCTATGCGCCTGCCTTTAATTGAAGGACATGGCAACTTCGGTTCGATGGATGGTGACCCTCCAGCGGCTGATCGGTATACAGAAGCGCGTTTAGCACGTTCTGCCCATACATTACTTGAAGATATTGATAAAGAAACCGTCGATTTTCAACCTAACTATGATAACACCACAGTTGAACCAAAAGTGCTTCCAGCAAGCTTTCCCAATATTCTGGTCAATGGAGCCGGCGGTATTGCGGTGGGTATGGCGACCAATATCCCGCCCCATAATTTAGGGGAAGTTATTGATGCGTGCTGTGCTTATATCGATAATCCAGATATTACTCTTGAAGAACTGATGGAGCTTGTTCCAGGCCCGGACTTCCCAACGGGTGCCCAAATCCTCGGACGTACAGGTATATGGGGCACTTATAGTGTCGGACGGGGCTCAATTATGATGCGCTCTAAAACTCACATTGAAGAAGTCCGTAAAGACCGCGAAGCTATTATTGTGACGGAAACTCCTTACCAAGTAAACAAATCACGCCTAGTAGAACGCATTGCAGAAGTTGTGAACTTGAAAATTGTTGAAGGTATCTCAGATTTACGTGATGAATCTGACCGTGATGGGGTACGGGTAGTAATTGAGCTGAAACGAGACGCTCAAAGCGATGTAGTCTTAAATCAACTTTTCCGACATACCCCCTTACAAACCAGCTTTGGGGCAAATATCGTTGTGCTGAATCAAGGACGTCCAGTCATTATGCCTTTGAAGGATATTATCCAAGCCTTCATACACTTCCGTGAAGAGGTGATAACGCGACGGATTCGGTTTGAACTTAAAAAAGCACGAGAGCGCGCCCATCTTTTAGTTGGCCTTGCTATTGCAGTTGCTAATATTGATGAAATGATCGACTTAATTCGCAAAGCTGCAGACCCAACTGAAGCGCGCGAAGAAATGATGGCTCGACATTGGCCTGCAGCCTCAGTCGAGCCTTTACTAAAACTGGCTGAACCTGGTCGAGATCTTTCGAACGGAACCTATCAACTTTCAGAAATTCAAGCAAAAGCAATTCTCGATCTCCGCTTGCATCGATTAACCGGCCTCGAACGAGACAAAATTGGTCAAGACCTTAAGGAAATCATTGATAAAATTATTGAATATCTTGGAATTTTAGGATCAAAGCCACAACTAATGGCGATTATGCGTGCAGAACTCCTAGATATTCGTGAAAAATTTGCAACCCCACGTCGGACAGAAATTCTTGAAGGCGATTTTAATACTGACGTCGAAGATTTGATTCCGCAAGAAGACATGGTTATAACCGTAAGCCATAGTGGCTATATCAAGCGCGTTCCCTTGGTCACCTATCGTGCGCAAAAACGCGGGGGACGAGGGCGATCAGGAATGGCAACACGGGATGAAGATTTCGTTCGTGAATTATTTGTGGCTAATACCCACACCCCAATTATTTTCTTCTCTAGTCTTGGTAAAGCTTATGTACTGAAAGTTTATAAGCTTCCTCTTGGAACTCCACAATCACGCGGTAAAGCTATGATTAACCTTTTGCCTTTGGCTGAAGGTGAAAATATCTCAACTGTGATGCCATTACCAGAAGATCAAGCCTCTTGGGATAAGTTACATATTATGTTTGCAACCTCTCATGGCACTGTCCGCCGTAATGCGTTGTCAGATTTTACAAATATTATGGCAAACGGTAAGATTGCAATGAAGCTCGGTGAAGGCGAAAAATTAATTGCTGTCAAAACCTGCTCTGCAGAGCAAGATGTACTATTAACAACCAAATATGGGAGATGTATCCGTTTTTCTGTTAACGATGTCAGGAAATTTACGGGACGAACCTCAACAGGTGTACGTGGTATAAGACTTGCTGCAAAAGATGAGGTCATTTCAATGACGATTCTTGATTTGGTCCGGGTTTCTATTGAAGAACGCGACGCTTATCTTAAGCAAGCAAGTCGACTCAGACGAGCGCAAGGCGAAATTATCGAAAGCGATGAAGATACAACTGAAAGTACCACCTTGATGTTGTCTGACAAGCGTTTTCAAGAGCTAGCGGCTCAAGAAGAATTTATTTTATCGGTCACCAGTAAAGGATTTGGTAAACGAACTTCCGCTTTTGAATACCGCGCAACTAAACGCGGCGGTCAAGGTTTTGCAAATATGGAGTTGACGGCCAAAAATGGCACTGTTGTAAGCACCTTCCCGGTCAAAACGCAAGATCATATCATGCTAGTCACAGACGGGGGACAATTAATCCGTTGCCCTGTTCATGATATTCGCATTGCAGGAAGACGGACGCAAGGAGTCACCCTCTTTCGCATCTCTGCAGATGAAAATGTTGTTTCAGTAGCGCGTATTGATGAGGACAGCAATGCAGAAATTCCGGAAAGCGAGGTAGGCCAAGAGAGCATTCTTGATAGCGAGAATGAAGAAGTGGAAACTTAAAATTTGGAAAAAGTACAGAAAATTGCTGTATATCCGGGAACCTTCGATCCTTTTACCAGCGGTCATATGGATATTGTTAACCGTGTATTACCCCTGGTGGACCACTTGATCATTGCTGTATCGCAGCATTCTGAAAAAAATCCACTTTTTTCTGTAGATGAAAGAGTGAGCCTTATTACTCATGAACTTAGTCAAACTTGCAAGTCTGTTTCGCATCAAACGACTGTTGAAGTTCTATCATTTGAAGGGTTGCTGGTTACGTTTGCCAAAAATGTCAAAGCTCAGATGATTATTCGTGGCCTACGTGCGGTCTCTGACTTTGAATACGAATTTATGATGGCAGCTATGAACGCCAGGTTGGGCCCGGAAATTGAAACTCTGTTTTTAATGGCGTCTGACCATTTTCAATTTATATCCTCACAAGTTGTTAAGGAAGTCGCTCGCCTAGGTGGGGATGTCAGCCAGTTCGTATCGCCTTATATTGATCAAAAGCTCAAAGAACGTTTCTTTCTACAAAATTGAAAGATTTAACATTAATGCATACTACAGTATTGTGATATATAAATCAGACTGCATTTTATGAGCTAAAATAAGCGCCTTAGAGTTAATACAATACCACTGCCTACTGT
>JACVCA010000152.1 GCA_016742295.1 Alphaproteobacteria bacterium
CCTTTATATGATGCACTTCATGATATGCTTACCCCTGAACAAGTTGCTAGAAGGCTTGAGATGGGTGAAATTGAAATAGCGCCCTTAGCCTTTATGCGAGGGAGAACGCTTTCAAATGCATATGTCATTCTCGACGAGGCACAAAATACAAATATTATGCAAATGAAAATGTTTTTAACGCGGCTTGGGGAAGGCTCTTTAATGGTCGTGACTGGTGATCTTACGCAGATTGATTTACCAAAAGGCCAAGTCTCAGGGCTGCAAGATGCTGTGAAAATTTTACAGAATATTGATGGAATAAATTTTATTTACCTTGATGAGACAGATACAGTCCGTCATCCTCTCGTGAAACAAATGATTAAGGCCTATGCGAAAGCTGATAGAAACAAAACATAATATTGAAATTCTTGTACAATCAAAATTTTGGCCTCAGAATTTACGCAATTATAAGGCTCTAGTCCATAAGGTCATAAACACGAGTTTATATTTTATAGATCCTACCATGTCTTTAGTCGAGGTTAGTGTTGTGCTGGCTGATAATGATTTTATTCATCAATTAAATCGGAAGTATCGCTTTCAAGATAAACCGACGAATGTCCTATCGTTTCCAGCTTCTCGGCCGGGGCCAATTCCCCATAACCCCGAGCAGCCTTATTTATTGGGGGATATTATTCTTGCCTTTGAGACGATATTAGAAGAAGCTGTTCAACAGCAAAAAACTCTGAGGGATCATACGGCGCATTTAATCGTCCATGGAATTTTGCACCTATTAGGGTATGATCATGAAACAACGGAAGAAGCAGAAGAGATGGAAAGCAGGGAGGTTGCAATTTTGGCGCAGTTCGATATAAGTAATCCCTATAATGACAGGATAGAAAGTGCTAAGTAAAATTAAACTATATTTAGGGGGTCTATTAGCGTTTCGTGAAACAAATGAGGGCTCCTTACGCGATACAATAGAAGAGCTTATCGAAGAAGGGCCTCAAGATGAGGATTCACTGAATCTTCAAGAAAAAGCTCTTTTAACCAACGTACTTGGTTTGCAAGATTTGACAGCAGATGACGTTATGACTCCCCGGGCTGATATTGTGGCCTTGGAGGTCAATACGCCTGTGCAAGAGATTATTAAAACTTTTATTGAAAGTAAGCATACAAAGTTGCCTATATATCGAGAATCCTTGGATGATGTTATAGGCTTCCTGCATATCACCCAAGTATTGGCAAGTGCGGGAGATTTTAAAGATTTTAATGCTGCAAAAGAAATGGGACAAGTTTTGTTTATTGCTCCTTCAATGCGTATTTTAGATCTTTTAATGCAAATGCGTTCTACCCGAGCGCAAATGGCAATTGTGGTGGACGAATTCGGGGGGGTCGACGGCTTGATCACAATTTCTAATCTCATTGATGAGATTATAGGGGGGTTGAATGCCATGGACGGTCATGAAGTAAATGGCGGAATGTCCCGAATGTCAGATGGATCTTTCTTGGTGAATGCTAGAATAGATATTGAAGCTTTCGAACAGGATTTCGGTCGGATTCTCACTGACGAAGAACGTAAGGAAGAAGATATTGAAACATTAGGGGGGCTTGTAGTCTCAATTGCTGGCCGTGTCCCCACCCGCAAAGAAATTATTACTCACTCTTCAGGGGTAGAGTTTGAAGTTCTGGATGCGGATCCGCGTCGTGTAAAACGTCTTCGTGTATATGGCCATGAAACCAGACGTAAAGAGCAACCAGCTGTTGAGAAATAAGCCTTTCTCTTCATTTTACAAGTCCTGGATAACAAAAAAATGACGAAAAATGACAACAGCAGTCTGATAAAAGGATATGGGGGCCTGTTTATCTTAGGAGCCTTAACAGCGCTTGCAATGCCGCCTGTATCATTCTTCCCCATACTTTTTATGTCTTTCAGTGGCCTATTACGGGCCCTTGACACTCTTATGCTTGCAAGTAAACGCCAAGTGTTTATTGCTGGTTGGAGCTTTGCCTTCGGCTATTTTGTTTTGGGTTTATATTGGATTGTGTATGCACTAGGAGTTGATCTCGAAAAATTCTTATGGTTGGTTCCTTTCGCTCTCTTTGGATTACCTGCCATTCTTGCGCTATTTCCTGCTTTTGCAATCTTACTGACCCGTCTTTCGCGTACCCAGAATCTTGCTAAGTGCTTAGTCTTTTCTCTCCTTTGGGTAATATTTGAATGGATCCGCGGGCACATTTTTACAGGATTACCTTGGAATCTAATCGGTTACAGTTGGATGGTCTGCCTGCCAGTAGTGCAAAGCGTTTCCGTGATGGGGATTTATGGTCTTTCTCTTCTGACAGTTTTCATAAGCACTCTACCTTATGCGTGGTTTTCGGGTTCACGTCAAAAAGGCGTCCGCCCCCTCATTATCATTATGTTAGGTTTTTTTCTTCTTATAACGGCTCTGGGATACCAGCGCTTATCAGGCGCTCCATTGTCATCCAGGGAAGGGGAGGTTATAAGGATTGTTCAGCCAAATATTAAGCAAGAAAATAAATGGGATCCTGCCCAGATACGTAATAACTTCTTTCGTCTTATTGAACTCTCAGCTCTGCAATCGGAAAAGCCGATTCAATATCTGATTTGGCCTGAATCAGCAACGACCTTTTTTCTGAATGAAAATCGTGATTCTCTCAAAATTATAGCTGAAAATCTAGGAAAAGAGACGACTTTATTTACAGGGGCTCCAAGGCGTCAGGTTGATTCAGATGACAAGACGGTGAAGATTTGGAATAGTCTTCTGGTCGTTAATCATGAAGGTCAGGTGATCGGGATTTATGATAAAGCTCATCTGGTTCCGTTTGGTGAATATGTGCCTTGGAGAGCTTATTTCCCTTCTTGGGTCAGCAAAGTTACCTATGGCTCGCTTGATTATAGTGCTGGCGCAGGCCTTAGAACTCTAGTATTGCCTCAGATAAAGCCATTTAGTCCTCTTATTTGCTACGAAGTTATCTTTCCCGGTAAGGTTGTTGCAAAAGAAGGGCAAAGGCCGCATTGGATATTAAATCTTACGAATGACGGCTGGTATGGTTATACGTCAGGGCCGTTCCAGCATGCAGCAATTGCCCAAGTGAGAGCGATTGAAGAGGGCCTACCACTCGTGCGTGCTGCCAATACCGGAATCTCGCTTGTGATTGACCCCTACGGAAGGCAGGTTGCAAGTTTAGGGCTTCAACAAACCGGCGTTCTTGATGCAGTTTTACCATCCGCAATTGATGAGCAAACGCTTTATTCACGTTATGGGGATAAAATTCTGGTTCTTATGCTTATGGTAGGGGGAGCATTGAGTTTGCTATGCGTACGGTTGCGCTTTTAATGTAATTTTTTACGCGCAGACCTTTGCCTCATAGTCCTCCCTAATAATTTCACCTTTTAAACTGTTCTGTGTTGCATCAATAATCTTGACGTTAATGATTTGACCCATCAAGCATGAGTTAGCTTGAACGTGAACAGACTGCAAATAAGGACTACGCCCAATTAACTGTCCTGATTGACGGCCTGGTTTTTCGAATAATATCGGTTGGATCGTACTAATTAAACTTTTATTAAAGGCAGTTTGTTGTTGCCAGAGTAATGCTTGTAGCTGTTCGAGGCGCTCAGTTTTCACTTCATCAGGAACTTGATATTCAAGCGCTGCAGCCGGAGTTCCTTGACGAGGACTATATTTAAATGAGTAAGCTTGCGCATATTTAACTTCATGCACCAAAGCAAGAGTGTCTTCAAAATCTTTGGCCTTTTCTCCCGGATAACCGACAATAAAGTCAGAGGAAAAAGCAATGTCAGGTCGAGCTTTGCGCAATTTTTCAATAATATTGAGATACCATTCTGCAGTATGCTTGCGGTTCATTGTTTGCAAGATATGATCTGAACCTGATTGAACAGGGAGGTGAAGATAAGGCATAACCTTGGCAATATTTTGGTGAGCTGCAATCAGTGCCTCATCAACGTCACGGGGGTGGGAAG
>JACVCA010000153.1 GCA_016742295.1 Alphaproteobacteria bacterium
ATCTACTATACTACAACTTTCTTCGACCTTAAAAAAAATGCAATTTTGGTTAGCACGTGATCCTTCTAACGATAATCTCTTGCTTGTATTACATCCGCTTATTTATCATTATTATAAAGTCTTTTCACAGGACAAATGTAATCCATTTGAAGCCTTAGATAAGCTTTACTCTTATCCTCTTTCTTTAGAAGAATCTTTAGATAAATTAGAATTTCTCAGTGACAGTAGAAGTGTCAAACAAATATTAGTGGACGAAAAGCGAAAGGTATTCAAAACCAATAAAGAAAGCTTAGTACCCATAGAGACTATAGCTCGTCGATTTTTCCCAAAATCTCTTGAATTATTATATAAAATAATCATACAAAAAGCCTCTCTAAAAGCTTTTAAACTTTTTTTACATGGACAATATGGCCTCTCTTTTCCAGTTGAAGAATTTTATCGCTATATATATTCAAACGAGATGGAGTTAATAGAAAAGGCAATAAAACAAGGAGGGCTTATTAAAACTGTTAAGCTACTTCTTTTTTTTCAAGACACCATGTGCTTTAGGGAATTAATACCTATCTTAAATCTCCTGTTTCATTCTTTGTGGGAACCATCTACAGACTCTATAACATTACAGCTTTCTGCTCCCGCTCCGTTTAATGTAATCCATTTACCTAAAATTTATTTTACTGAAATTGAGCAGGGGAAGAATTTTCAATTAAATGATGAGAAGCAAAGATATTCAAAATTTTTACTAAAACCTCTTCCTTTATTACCTGGTTATGAGGAGGCAGCTGGAAAATTTATGCGCACCTTTTTAAACTATGGTTCCTTAGAAACTTTATTTGTAAAAATAGATGAAACTCCCTATCTTATTCTACATAAACCTAGTAACAAGCTTTTCTCTTTTAAAGAAAAGTTACGAGAGAAGCCAAATATTCTTCGCCAGCTTGATCCTGAAAATGTTTCGGCTATGATTATTTTTGACATGCTTCTAACTCCTATGAACCATAATCTTGAGAATTTTCTAGTAGAAGAATATGAAGATGAAAGTAAAACAAAGAAATATCGGCTTATAAGCCTTTATAATGAACTTGTTTTTGTTCCTACTATATCTTTTTCTGATCAAAAAATTTTAACTCATTCAATCTTATTTTATTTAGATACGATGAATGAACCTATTTCTCAAAAAATAGTCGATGAAATTCTTTCCCCTAAAAATAAGCCTAAAAGATTTTTAATTAATTGGATTGAATTTCTTGAAAAAATCGAGAACAATCATGACGTATTATTTCCTAATTTAGGAACTTCGCAAACGACTATTTGCATACCATTTGCAAAGCTTTTAATACAACACTTGCAAGACAGGCTAATCTTTTTGAGAACTATTCTTAAAGAAAATAAACATAAGAACAAAAGGAACCTCACTCATAAAGAGGTTTTAAAAGAGATGAAGCCTCTAGTAGCTAGCGAAATAAAGAAAAAATATGATTCTAAAGAAAGAAGAGAACAGCAGCCAGATATACTACAGCTTGAATGTTATTTAAGAGATAAATTTCTTAGTCTATCAAAGGATCCTTTAGATGCAAAAAGAAGTTTATTGGAGACATATAAGATCGATGCAAATTTATCAATAACGTATAAGAGCAATACAGGGGGGGAAGAAGATGACTTTGTTCTCGTTGAGAAAGAATATAAATGGGATCAGCTAAAACCGGAGCATCGACTAAAAGCACAAAAAGATGATATATTGAAGCGAATTACATATATTAAAAAGTCTTTTGATCAACCTCCAGATTTTAACTTTGATGTTAATGAGGAGAAGCTAAAAGAGAATGTCGATAAGTTTTTTGAATTACCTGAGATAATTCGTGCAAAGGTCTTAGTTAATGCTAATTTCGAAAAAACAGAGAAAGACTTTCAGATCTATTTCATTGAAAAATTAATGAAAACGCAAAGCAGATGGATTACCCTAAATAATTTTAGCAATAATTTTAATTCTTTAAAAAATTCGCTACAAAGTTTAACAAGACTTACTCTTAAAGGTTGCAGGGGAATTGGTGTACTTTTTGTTGATTCTTTAGATCAATATTTTCCAAACTTGGATAGAATTTCTTTACAAAATTGCTCTTTTCTTGAACAGCCTGCTCCTTGGTCTTTGTCATATATTAGTTCAAGCGTTAGTTCATATCTTTCATCTTCTACGCTTGATACAATGTGTTTACAATCCTTAAGTTTAAAGTATTTAAATATCTCAAAATGTAACCGACTAGAGACACTTTCTCTTAAGTGTCCAGACTTAAAAGCAGTAAAAGTTAGAAGATGTAATAATGTGAAAAAGATAGAATTCAATGAAAGTGCTCCCTTGTTGGAAAGGTTTATTATACTGCGCATTATTACAGAATCTTCTCAAATAATTAAAATATCCTCGAGTGAAAAATCCTTTGACTTTTTACCACATGAAACTACCGAAGAATTGCCCCTCCTTGAACTTTATTATAAAAAATTTTTACCTGAGGAAGCCATACCTAAACCTAATATAAATGATATTATCTTGAAAGATTCTAATAAAAAGCCCGATACAGTTGTGAAATCTAATTGTAATAAAAGTAATAAAAAGGGGGAATTGTTTTTAGAAGCCTGGAACAAAGCCGAAAAGGATAAACCAGAGTTATCGATTGGATATTTAAAAGAACAGTCTTCTCTCCATAATTTGAGAAATAAATTTATAAACGATGAACAAATGAGTTCTTCAGTGCCTATGCTAATCCACTTCCAACCTCACTCTATAGATCTTAGTAATAATTATATAGGAAATAAAGGAGTAATAATCCTTATAGATTTTCTGAAATATAATAGAGTACTAGCTTATTTAAACCTAAGCAATAACCTTATCAGTGACGAAGGAGCAAAAGCTCTCGCTGAATATCTTTCTAAAGAAAATGATAAAAATACAAGTCTCCAAAGATTGAAATTAAATAATAATTATATTCATGAAAATGGAGGAAAGGCGCTTTTAGATTCTTATTGTAATAATAAAACATTAATTTACTTATCATTAAGAGGTAACCCTATAAGCTGTAAACTATCGCGAAGATTTTCTAACTTAATAGCACAAAAATGCGTAGAAGAATATTTTATTAGTCAGGATAAAAATTTTCTTAGAAAATCTAGACTTTCAAAACATGTTAGATCCTTTTTAAAGAAGAATTCAAGCCAGTCATCAATAGAAGTTTGTAATCTTTCGTATGGATCTCTCCACACAACAGATTTTTTTATCCTCAACAGATTATTTACTTTGCCCGCTTATAACTATAGGCTTCTAAATTTAAATTTAGGAGGGAACCAAATAAAAGGAAACTCTTTCTCATATCTAAGAGGTATTATAGAGCATCAAACTAACTTATTAGAATTGAATATTTATGAGAGTGACTTTCAAGATAGGCGAGCGAATGATTTAATTACTACATTTAAATCATTATCTTCGCTAAGAACGCTAAACCTAGCAGGGAGCTATATCAATAAAGATCAACTTAATAACTTAATTGATATGTTAGAAGGTCATACATCTATTACAGAACTTAATCTTTCAAATAATAGTCTCAAAGATGAAGATGCAATTCTTTTAGGAAGCTTAATTACAAGGCATTCTAGCCTGCAAATTCTTGATTTAAAGTGGAATGAAATTTCAAATGTAGGTGGAGAAAATCTCTTAAAAGCGTTATTGACAAATAAGCTGTTTACTTTTCTATCAGTGAGCAGCAATCGAATGGATAAGAATATAGAAGATTCTATTTATAGTAAATTAGCTAAAAATATTGTAAAGAGAGCTTATCGAAGTCAGAATTTAGATGAAATAAGAAAATTATTAAAACTTAAAATTAGCACGAAAATTCAGGCTATTATTGAAATTCTTCTCCTTGGTAAGTCCCCAGCTATACCTCTCTCATTTTCAAAAGTGAATCAAGTAGGTATTTCAGCTCTTAGC
>JACVCA010000154.1 GCA_016742295.1 Alphaproteobacteria bacterium
CTTATTTATTATAGCTGCCCTCATTAATTATAATAAAAAAATAGAAGATTTTTGTTTTAAACAGTTTGAAATAAAAATGCAGGCTTGTGCCTGTTATTGTTATTTTGGACAAAGAATAAAATAAGTGAGCCAGCAAGCCATACAAGAATAAATAAGTTATTCTTAATCTTCAATATTAATTTCTTATCTATTTGAATTTAAATAAAAATAATACAAAAAGCAACTCTGGGTATTGTAGGTCGTTGTTATTTTGTAATCAAATTTAAATTTTATTAATGAATAATATAAAGTAATTTATAGTAAAAAATATTACTTAAATGATATGTGTTTTTATTAAAAGTTATTCAAAATATACCTAAATATTAACAAAGTATTAATTTGTTGGGTGCTATTATTACCCTTAGTCCGTATTAAAATGGGAGGGAGACTATCAATGAAATATTTATATGCATGTTCTGCAATTTTGGCGACTCTAACATTTGGTCAAGAGGCTCGCTGTGAGACTGATCCATGGAATGGGCCCTATACAGGATTAACACTTGGGTATGAGTCTGGCAGCGCTAAGATAGCCACTTCAGGGGCAGGGGTTGGCTTTTTAAGTTCTCAATCCAATACCATTGCATTTAAAGGTCCGGGAGTGGATCTTGTAGCAGGTTGGGCAAAAACTTTTAATAAATATTATTTAGGCCTTGAGGCTTCAGCATCAATCTATAGCTCTCAAGGGAGTTCAAATAATTCCTTTGTAGATGGTCTTGCTAATATAACAAATAATTTGAAAACGAAAATTACTAAAAATAATTCGTTTGGCTTAGTCATGCGGGGTGGATATAAAATTAATGAGAAAATGCTTTTATATGTAAAGGCAGGAGCAGTATCGACCAAATTTAATTTTAAGACAACCAATAGCAATACTGGGGATTTAAATGCAAATTTCTCAAGAAAATCTCGTAAACGTGTAACAGGGGTGGTCGGCGGTTTAGGAACTGAGTTCACTTTAACAGAACGCCTGATTGGAAGGCTCGAAGCTACGCATATTGAATACAACAAGTTTAGTCTTAGTGGTAATGATGCAAAAATTACAAGAGTAAGAGCTAAACCACAGTCAAATGAAATTAAAGCAGGCATTATATTGCCAATAAAGTGGAAATAGTATTCAAAACATAAATAATAATATATAATGACTCTCAACATATAGGCGTACCCATGTATAGCCGTGTGTTTAAAGTGTATAGAAATATAGTGAAAAAATAATAAAAAAATAAAGAGAGCAGTGGATAATGAAAATAACTTGGGAGAGAAATAAATGGCAAAACATAATTCATTAAAAATGACAACAGTAGGGTTTTTGGCTCTTGCTTCCACTTGTGTGCTTGCAAGCGAAAATGATTCAACAAATCGCTCAAGCTCAACCTCATCCTTCGGTTCACCTAGAAGCAGTTCACCTTCCTCGTCCCCCTACAGGTTTCATGAACGACAAAGCAATCCTTCAGAGTCGATACAGATTCAGGAACCTCGAGTAAGTAAAGATCGCCTTGTAACTTATAGTAATGTTTTTGGGGAGACTTATAGGGAGCAAGATGAACGCGCACAAGTAATGGCGGATGCAATCAAAAAGAATGTTCACGCAATTCAAGATGTTGCTTATAACATGCAACAAACAAGGCAAGGTGTAGCAAAGAAAGAAGAATATTTATTATTGATTGAGAATTGTGAAAAAACATTAGAGGCTAGAAAAGCTTTGATAGAAAGCCATCTAGGTACTGAAAATGAATTAGAAAGCTCGCTTAAGAAAAAACTCGAAGAATGTGCGATTGCTATCGAAGCTTTAGAAAAGGTTAATACCTCTCTTATAACTGCCGGAATTTTGTCAGATTTGAAAAAGGCAGCAAGCGAGGTTGAAGAAAAACTTAAGTTGCTTAATAACTCTCCTAGAGAATTAAGTGATAAAATGTTGGAGGCAAAGGAATATGTTGCGAAAACAAAGGTCTGGACTCCTCTAGAACAGTTAAGAGCTAAATATGATAAAACGAAAAAAGACCTGGATGCATTGTGTGAACTTAAAGTCCAAACAGTAATTGATTTCCCGTTTGGTAACCTTTTAAACCAGTCTCATGTCTCACGAGCTCTTGAAATGATTGGGTTTCAAAGGGATATTGTTCAAACAACTGTACCTGAGAGATTGTGGACGGCTGTTGTGCAGTTTGTGACTTTACCAATCCTTACGCCTCAAATGGAATCAGCGGCAACTCCTCTATTAAAATCATCTCTTGCAAGCATGATTAAGGCCTATAGAAATCACTTAAAAAATCTATGGGCTATTGCACCTGCTGTAGCCAGTCTCGTTAAGGAAAAAGGATTAGATTTAACTCCTCACGTGGAAAAAGAAAAGGAAAAGTATAAAGTACTTTCTGCTAATCATTCGCAGTTTATAGGAAGAAATGGCGGGATGGATAGTCCTAGCCCTAAAACATTATTTTTAAACCTTATAAAACGAAATTCTACACTAAGGCTAGACAAGTTTGAGGATTTCTTAGCGCCTTTAGATTTGTCGACACCCTTAAGAGGATTTGAAATGCTCTGTGGTGCTTTAAAGGGTAGCAATCAATTGACGGCTGATTATCTAAATAAACCTAATGCATTCACAAGAATATCGGAGATGCATCAAGAAAATGTTCAGAGCCTTGAAGAATTATCTAACGAGTACATGATATTTGTATATGATCTTCTAGCCCTACATTTTAATCAAAGTATTCTTGAGGTAATTTTAGAAGATATAACATATTCAGAACAGGCTCATGCTGCTAATCTAGCCCAAGAATCAGAATTTGTGGGGCTTTAAATAAATGCGAGCAAACTTAGTTCGGAGATTTTTAAAATGAGTGTATATTCCAAACTTTCTGCGATGATCTTTACGTGTATTTGTTATGAAGGTCTCAATGCGAGTATGGAAAGCGGAAGTACGGAGGAAGAGAGGGGAAAGCCCTCTCCTTCTCGCCGCATGGAACCGTCTCTCACTTCAGCATCACACTCAAGCTCTAGCAAGAACTCGGTAAATGACGGGCCCGCTATATTACAGAGAGCTATAGCCTCTCTTCCTGAAGTTTACGGCTCTGCTTCCAAGCGAGGTTTGCGAAATGGATGGGTAAATGTAGGGGGAGAGATAAGCGAAGAATTAGATGTAGGTAGTGATAAGATTGAAAAACACCATTTAAAAATAGATGAACTTCTTGAAGCGCAAAAAAAGCAATTGCAAGAAGAATACAAGCAGCAACTTGAAGCTAATAATGAATCTTGGAAGCTGTATGCAAATAAGAAAAAAGAAAAAGCCCGCAAAGCTGTTCTAGAAAAATCTAAAATTGAAGAAAATATGGATCAGCTCCGCCTGGAAGCCGAACTACTGCGGGTGCAATTGCAAGAAGCTCAAAGAATAAATGTTACCTTAGAGGCTGAAAAGCATAAATTAGCCCAGAGCCCAGTAAATTTTACATTATATCAATTTTCTTCTAGAAAAACTGCAGCCAGCCCAGGCTTTACATACTGGGGAGATATACGTTTGGATGATGATGGTTATAAATTATTAACCACTTTCTCTCTTGCTCCAGGAATAAGACTCGTTAAGAAGGATAAGTAAGTTTAGAAGATATGAGAACCCCTCTTAATGTTTGAGTTGTAAATGTGTTTTCTGTCATCCTTTCTGTGAGAAAACATTCGCTTTTCTTAACCCGATTACCTAACGCTTGAAGAGCACCCTAAGGTAAAGCGAGGCTTTTATATAAAGCAGTTTTATAATATTTATCCTAAAATTATATCTTAAGTTTTCTAGGTTCTGTGAACAAAAATTTACTTCAACCAAATAAAAGTTGAGACGAAGTGCAAGAATGATAAAAAAACCTGAGCAGTTTTATCAAACCTGGAGAAGATTCTTCTAAAGTGTTTTATTTTAC
>JACVCA010000155.1 GCA_016742295.1 Alphaproteobacteria bacterium
TATACAAAATATTTTTTAGTAATAATATTAATAGTTTGATTTTATAAAGGCAAATATAATTTAATAAATATGAATTTTTTTCCAATTTTTAATTTAAAAAACTTAACTACTTTGTGTGATTTAAATTTTTAACTTAAAAATGAAAGGATGTACCAGAATGCCTACTGACCTAAATTTTTCCATGGGTGATTATGTAGTTTATCCAAATCATGGGGTTGGACGGATACTTGGCATTGAGACACAGCAGATTTCGGGCCATGAATTAAAATTATTTGTAATTTCTTTTGACAATGATCGCATGAAATTACGTTTGCCAGTGACGAAAGCGCAGAATTCTGGTTTACGTGCTTTGAGTTCTGGAAAGATCATGGATCAGGCCTTACAGACTGTTAAAGGTAAAGCAAAGGTACGACGTGCCATGTGGAGCAGACGCGCTCAAGAATACGAACTAAAGATTAATTCAGGAAATCCCATATCCATTGCTGAAGTTATCCGCGATCTTCATCGGACATCTGGTCAGCCTGAGCAGTCTTACAGTGAGCGGCAACTTTATGAAGCTGCTTTAGAGCGTCTCACCCGCGAACTTGCAGCTATTGAAAATATTGATCAAACTCAAGCTATTGAACGCTTACAAGGTGCTTTAAAGGCCGCTTAAGTATGTCTGATTGATATTCTAATTTTTTGAAAAGAGAGCCTGGCCTGATGGTTAGAGACTCTCTTTTTAACTTAGACAAATTCTATTAAACCAGCCCTTATGCACTTATGAGCATTTAAATTTAATTGCCACATGAGCTTATTCAATGTTTCTAGTTGATTTTTGAATGGGCGGGGAAGGTCCTAAGACCTTAAGCATGGGCTTTTTTATTTTTATTATAGTAGCCTTTTAAGCCTCCCCGTAGGAGCATTTAACTAATTACATGAAAGAAAGTCAATATAAAATTAGCACCATTAATATTTATTGGAGTTTGTTAAAACTAAGTTCTATTTCCCTGGTGGAGAAGTCTAATTAATTTAACCCTAACTGTGTTTAAGGGATGAGGTTAAAGAGTGAATGAAGGGAAGGTTTGTCTGTTCTGAGCTGATAGTTAATAAAGCCAGCAAACAGGTAAGAAAAAGCATTAATAGGACAGCGGTGCCTATGGTGGATTAAAGTATTTAAACACTTAATTGAAGAGAAGATTGTTTCCACAAATGATCTACGCATCAACATTAGCTTATCTTGTATTTCCAAAAGACAATTTTTCATATTTTTTCTAATTTTGGTAATCAAAGTAACCCCCTTCTCAAAGAGCTTCTGAAAGAGATGTTTTGAGAGATATCCTTTATCTCCTATCAACTTGCCCATAAGACCTCTCATCATATCTACAACAGGAGTTCGATCATTTACGTTCCCAGGTGTAATCATAAGACGAATAATTTCTCCCTTTGTATTGAAAATCATATGAAGCTTAAATCCGAAAAACCAACCTGTAGACGTCTTGCCTTTAGCCGCAAGGCCTTTAAAGGTCTTATGTTGCCTCTCTCTCAAATTATGACACACTGCCATCGGCGTTGAATCAATAAACAGATACTCTGTTTTCTCTCCTTCAAGGCTCTTCAAAAGACAGGCAAGGGCTGGAAAAGCTGTTTTTATCAGCTTAATAAAACGATCATAATGAACAAGGCCTTGAAATAGACCTTCCTGATTGCTGCATAAATCAAGATAAAAGTATTTAAAACATGCCATTCCTGATTGATGATAGGCTATGAGGATAGTCACAATTTCTGATAAGCTCAGGCGGCAAAACCTATTACGGCGAATCATCCCCCCTGTAATTAATTGCTTTCTATACCAGGGTTCGAAGCCTTTACAGTTGCTATGCTGTTTTTATAGACCAAAGTAGCTAGGCTTCTCCTATAGGATTAAAATAGGAGCATTCAACTAAGGAGAAACACTATGGATAAGAAAAAGACTAATTTAACTCTTGATTTTTCTCAACCAATTTTTGTTGGGATTGATGTTCATAAAAAGAGATGGGCTGTGACTTTAATTCATTGTGACCAAATTTTAGATCGATGTAATCTTCCAGGAGAAATAACTGCATTAGGTAAATTCCTCTCTAGGTATCCTGGCTTTAAGTTTCATTCAGTCTACGAGGCATGTTTTATTGGGTTTGGTTTGCATTTTGACTTAGAGGCTTTGGGAGTTAAAAACATTGTTGTCCCTGTTAATAAGATTCCGCAGGTCAGTGGTAATAAAGTCAAAACAGATAAGAGAGATAGTTTAAAGTTAGCAACCTTTTTGTCAAAAGGGCTTCTTAAGTCGATTCACATTCCTGACCCAGTTCAAATAGAATTCAGACAGATTCTTAGAACACGAGAACAATTTAAGAGAGATAAGAAAAGAGCTTATAACCGACTTAAGTCTCTTTTAATTCAGTATAAGATTTGTTTTGAAGAACCAAGATTAACAAAAAAACTGATTCACTTTTTATCAAATTTAGAAGTTGGAGAAACTATACAGCTCTTAGTAAATAGTTATATACATGAGATAGAAGCACTTGATCTACAGATAAAGAAGCTTAACCAGGAATATTTAAAAATTAATCAGCAGGAAAAATATTCTGAGAATTATCGCTTGCTATTGACTATTCCTGGTGTAGGGCCTCTTACATCAGCAAGCTTGACTTACGAAATTGGTGACTGGCTCCGCTTCAAAAATGAAAAACAAATAGCTGCATATTTTGGACTGACGCCATCAGAATATTCTTCTGGTGAACATACACACCGAGGAAGAATTACCGGGCAAGGCAATCCTAATCTAAGAGCTCTATTAATTGAAGCTTCTTGGGGAATCATCCAAAAAGATATAGCAATGAGAAATTTTTTTATGCGCTTAAAACATCAAACAGGAAGCTCAAAAAAAGCTATTGTTGCCGTTGCGAGGAAGCTCGTTTGTCGCATGTATGCCATGGTTAAAAGCCAGCAAGAGTATCAACTTCCTTCTGCTGCTTAACTAAAAAACTAGGATTTAAAAAGGTTTTTTAGTTATTTTTTTACGCAGCTAGAGGTCTGTTGATCCACAACCTCGAGACGATTTTTGTGTTTGAAACAATTTTAACAAGCACGTTTTGCAGAATGAGGTGTGGCTTTTAATTTGGGACGAAGCTGGCAACATGAGGATATTCTTCAAGAATGTACCTCGAATAGGAGACTGTAACAAATTAGAAAAACCTTTAAGAAGAATTATTATTGACAATACACATAGGAAAAATCGTCGACAAAATAGAACAAAGTGTCATAATCTATATTCATTGAGGTATCTCCCTATCTTTTAGCGAAATAGACGATACCTCAACTCTTTCAACTTGTTAATTCTTTTCCTTAAACACAGTTCGGGTTAATTTAGACTTAAACAGACTACAAAATTTTTACCTCAATTATTTCATCCTGCCCCTGGAGTCAGCCATAGAGAAGATTGAAACCAATATATTAAAAAATACGTTTATTATTGGAGCATTTTAGTGATTTTGCATGAATAGAGGTGTGGTGAGCTGCTCAGCTTTGTCGACTAAAAGAAGCTTGCAAACACTGTCAATTTACAAGTATCAAAATCTTAACAAGCAGAAAGAGCACTAATAAATTTTAATTAAAGCATTGAGTAATTTTATTCTTTATTTTTTTTAATAATTCAATTTTTGAGGCTGAATCACCAGAGAAAGATTTATTGCTACTACCATCTTGTCCACTTCTAATTGTGCGGTAATTTTTTATTTCAATTTTCAATTTAGGCCTTCTTTGGAACGATTTTCCTTTTTCCAGTTGCAGACCAATTCATCCTGCCCTGGGCTGCCGGAGTACGCCATTAATTATTTATCTTTCTATTATATTAACC
>JACVCA010000156.1 GCA_016742295.1 Alphaproteobacteria bacterium
CTTGTTCTGCTTCTACCCATGAGGTAGGACCAAAAGCATCGGTTTCAGGCAGCAGGTGCTGTAGGGTTATCTGCTGGATATCTTGATCTTTGAAGTTAGATTTTGCAATACCATCGCAGTTCCAAAGATGACACTTTAAAATCAGGGTTAAAATAAGGAACTGAAAACCAGAATTTGTTTGCATGTAGACTTAATCAACCTATGGCTTAAGAGAGGTTTTTCGTTCTGTGCCTACCTTTCGATCGGTTTGGTCTTTGTCATCCTTTTTGCTAAAAATTAACTGACCAATCATCGCTTCTAAACTTACTGAAGCTTGAGTATAGATAATCTCATTTCCTTCGCTTAAAAACTCATCCGTTCCTCCAGGAATTAAGGCTAGATATTTTCCGCCTAAAAGTCCTGCACTTACAATTTCAGCTGAAGTATCTTTTGGTAATTTAAGTGTAGGGTCTACAGTGAATGTTATTGTTGCAAGGAAAGTTGTAGGATCAATACTTTGATGGGTGACAGTGCCTACCTTAACCCCGCTGATTCGTACGTCACTTCCAACATTAAGCCCATCAATACGGTCAAATTTTGCATTTAGAGAGTAGCCGTTCGTATCAATATGGCTGCTTGAATAGGCAAAAACGAGGAAGAATCCGGCGACAATTATGACAATCGCTCCTACAAAAGTTTCAATAATATTATGATTCACGTGAGCTACTCCTTCGATATATTACAATTAGGTCGGATTCCATGGGGTATAATGCTTGAAAGACGTCTTGTCTAGGTCCAGCTTTTTATGCGAACTATCTGGATTATAAGCATGCGGTGTTCCTGTCAAATTAGGAGAGTAAGGCTTTTGCCATTTGTAAACGGTATTGTTCTTTTCAAGAGGTGTTTGTTCTGTCGTATGATGCAACCAGCCATGCCATTCCCCAGGAATTTTAGAACCTTCTGCAAGACCTTTAAACATTACCCAACGGCGAGGGGTTTTAGAATCCTTACTTCTTATTAAAAAGCGCTCAGTATAGTAACAATTACCATAACTGTCTTTTCCGACAAATTTTCCCTTGAACCAAGTCAACAGATGGATTGCAAGCATATAGAACTCTTTAGCCTTAATAGATTAAATTAAGAAACCATAAAATCTTTTAACATGGATATATTGATAAAGGATATTGATTTTTAATCCCTTCATTTTATCCTTTCTAAACAAGGGGCGATGTGTAATAATGGCCATGGCATATTGCAATGGCTAGAGCGTCTGCTGCATCCTCGGTTAAATTTCCACAGGCAGGTAATAAATAGTTAACCATCATCATGACTTGGGCTTTTGAGGCATGGCCTACACCGACAAGGGCTTTTTTGATACGATTGGCGGCATACTCTGCTACTGGAATGCCAAGAGAAGCTGGTGCAAGTAAAACGACGCCTCTCGCCTCCCCCAATTTTAATGTTGACTGTGGATTCTTGTTTACATACGTCTCTTCCACTGCTGCTTGATGTGGATGATATTGTTGGATAATATTTTGAAGTTCATGATATAAGGCTTTAAGCCGTTCCGGCAGAATAGTTTTTTCATCAGTTTTTATAAATCCATGGGCGATATGGTGAAGTTTATTACCTTCGATTTCAATAATACCCCAGCCTGTACAGCGTAGCCCTGGATCTAAGCCTAAAATCCGCATACACTTATTTTCTGACCCTTCCACTAACTTGATAATTTTTGGATCATTTCGTCTGAAATTTGATAATTTCCAGATACCAGCTGAACATCATCATTATCTTCCAGAACATCGACAAGCTTAAACAAAGTTTCTGCATGGTCTCCATCAACTCTTATAAAATTTCGTGGTTGCCAAGCTAACCGCACTACCTGTGGTTCACCGTATTTTTGATTCAGGCCTTCCCTAACGGTATTTAAATCTTCAGGAGCACAGTGAATTTCATGAGTTTCAGGATCCGAGTCTACATTAGTGGCACCTACTTCAAGGGCAGCTTCGAACATAGCCTCTTCAGAGGCAATAGCTGCAGGGTACTGAATCATTCCGATTCGGTCAAACATAAAAGTGACGCTATTGGATTCGCCAAGATTACCCCCATATTTCGCAAAAGCGGCCCTTACTTCTGCGGCTGTTCGATTGCGATTATCGGTCAAAGCTTCAACAATAATGGCTGTCCCAGCGGGCCCATATCCTTCATAGCGAACTTCTTCATAATTTGTATCATCTTCTCCGCCGGCGCCACGTTTAATTGCTCGCTCCATGGTATCTTTTGGCATATTAGCGTTACGAGCAGCACTCATAGCCGACCTTAAGCGTGAATTTGCTTCAGGATCTGAACCGAGGCCGGCAGCAACGGTAAGTTCGCGGATAATTTTAGTAAATACCTTGGCACGTTTTGCATCTTGGGCCCCTTTACGGTGCATAATATTTTTAAACTGCGAATGTCCCGCCATTTTGAGAGTATCCTTTTCTTCCAATTTGAAGGTTATATATCATAAGCTAGGGCATGTTATCAATTGATGGATTTTATAATAGGCTTCTTGCATAACCAAGAATTTTGATTCGGATCTGGAAAAAGAAGCTACAAGGACCGGCGGATATAAAAGTAGTTGAGAACTGCAGAAGCTTCTTTGACAACGTGACTGAGCAAAGGTAACGGTTATGCAAGTAGCCGAATCAAGAGGGGTTTTATTTGACCCCACAACATGATGGAATAAGATAAAATTCTTCTTATCTTCGCTTCCGGCTTTTACGTTGAGAGGAAGAGGAGGGTTGAGCTTGGCTTCGCCAAGGTATTCCCAATTCAGAGGATTCAAGCCGTTGTAACTCATCTCTTAAGCGTGCAGCCTCTTCAAATTCCAGGTTACTTGCAGCATCGAGCATACGTTTTTCAAGAGTTGCTTTGTAAATTTTGAGATCCTTGCCAACAAGATGTGTACCTTGATCATCAACTGGGACAGTCATATAATCTTTTTCATGTACACTTCCAAGAATCGTACTAATTGATTTGCGGATGGTTTCAGGTGTAATGCCGTTTGCTACATTATAGGCTTGTTGCTTTTCGCGACGCCGATTGGTTTCATCAAGAGCGGCTTCCATAGATTTGGTGATTTTATCTGCATACAAGATGGCACGTCCATCCACGTTACGAGCAGCGCGGCCTATAGTTTGAATTAAGGAGGTTTTTGAACGTAGGTACCCTTCTTTATCGGCATCAAGAATGGCCACAAGCGCGCATTCTGGAATATCAAGCCCTTCACGCAGCAGGTTAATACCGACTAACACTTCACAAATGCCAAGGCGTAAGTCGCGGATAATCTCAATACGTTCAAGAGTATCAATATCTGAATGGATATATTTTACTTTAAGGCCTGCTTCATTCAGATATTCTGTTAAAGCTTCTGCCATACGTTTGGTTAAAGTTGTGACGAGGACCCGTTGTCCTTTCTGGGCACAATTTAAGCATTCGTGGATAAGGTCGTCAACTTGGTGCCGAGTAGGCCTTATAATACAGACAGGATCCATAAGACCGGTAGGACGGATGATTTGTTCGATAAACACGCCTTCAGTTTGAGTCAATTCCCATGCGCTGGGAGTTGCCGAAACAAATACTGTTGTGGGACGCATAGCCTCCCACTCTTCAAATTTAAGCGGTCGATTGTCGGCGCAGGAGGGTAGCCGGAATCCGTATTCTGCAAGTGTACGTTTACGCGAGGCATCACCTTTATACATTCCTCCTATCTGCGGAACCGAAACGTGGCTTTCATCAACAATTAAAAGGGCATTCTTAGGAAGATACTCAAAAAGGGTGGGGGGGGGTTCGACTGGAACGCGACCTGTTAAAAATCGTGAGAAATTTTAAATTCCAGGGCAAATTCCCA
>JACVCA010000157.1 GCA_016742295.1 Alphaproteobacteria bacterium
TCCTTGAACTCTCTAATAAGAGCTGGAACCGTTTTTAATCCTGCTAATTTTGCAGCGCGATAACGTCTTTCCCCAGCTATAATCTCATATCTTTGGGCATGGACGCGCCTTAAAAGAATTGGTTGTAAAACCCCAAGTTCAAACATGGACGATGCAAGTTCTCTCAGCTCTTCTTCTTTAAAAACTCTTCTTGGTTGATAGGCACTAGGAGCAATGAACATGATATCCACTTCTACAACAGCTGTATCTGTAGTTAAACCTGACATCTCCCGAAGTTCAGGGCCTAAAAGAGCTGAGAGTCCTTTTCCTAAAGGTTGCTTTTTTGAATTTATGCCTGTCATATTGTGCTCCACTTTCGTTTCAAAATTTCTGCTGCTAATTTGATATAAGCTTGTGATCCTAAGCAATTTATATCATAGAGCAAGGCTGGCTTTCCATGAGAGGGAGCCTCAGATACTCTAACATTGCGAGGAATAACTGTTTGAAGTACTTTATCGCTTAAGGTCTGCCTTACATCCTCAGCTACTTGACTACTTAGGCCACTTCTTTTGTCAAACATCGTCAATACAATCCCCAAAATTTCAAGTTTACTATTTAAGGATTGACGAATTCTCATAATAGTTTTTATGAGTTGACTTAACCCTTCGAGAGCGTAATATTCGCATTGTAAAGGAATCAAGACATTACCAGCCGTTGTCAAAGCATTAAGTGTCAAAAGGCCCAATGCTGGCGGGCAATCAATAAGAATATAATCATAGTATGACATTACAGTTTCAAGAGCAACTTTTAAGCGATATTCACGTTCATTTTGATTGACAAGTTCTATTTCTGCGCCTGATAAATCTGGAGATGCAGGAAGTAGCCACAAATCCGGAATTCCAGTTGTTACAACGGCTTGAGCAATATCAATATCACCTAGAACCACCTCATATGTACCAATGCGGCGTTCTTGAGGATGAAATGACAGCCCCGTACTGGCATTACCTTGCGGATCAAGATCAACCAAGAGGGTTTTCTTTTTAAATGCAGCTAAAGCTGTGGCTAGGTTAATAGTGGTAGTGGTTTTACCGACCCCCCCTTTTTGATTGGTTATAGCGAGAATGCGCGCAGTCACTTCTTTTCTCCTGAAAGCTGTTTTATGTCTTTTACCTTTATGATGCGTCCTTCGCAACTTGTTTTACTCTCTATCACTTCTGCATTAAAAGTCCATTCTAATCGGGCTTGCTCAATTTCAGCTTCAAGCATTTTACCTTTCAAGAAAATTCCTACTCCTTTATCTAGAAGAAATGGAGAAGCATAATTCAAGAGTTGATTAAGAGGAGCTAATGCACGTACTGTGATGACATCAACTTGCCACGGCTTTACGGTTTCAATACGTTGATTCAATATCGTTATTTTGGTATCTGTTTGACGTGCCACCTCTTTTAAAAAGCTACATTTTTTTGTATCTGACTCTATAAGAGTTATATCCCAAGGTCCCATCATAGCGAGGACTAACCCTGGGAACCCTCCCCCGGTTCCAAAATCAATTATAGTTTTTGAGGATGATAAACAACTCAAAATTTGCGCTGAATCATATATATGCCTTTGCCAAATTTCTTTAGCAGTTTTTGAACTTATAAGATTTAAAGACTTATTCCAAGATTCAAGGAGTTGAACATAACGCTCAAATTTGGTCATTGTTTCACGTGAAACAATTTTAGACAGTTGATCTTTTGACATCAAGAATAAATTCCCCTATTTGAATGGGGGTTAGATTAAGCTCACAGCTTCAAGATTAAAAAATCGCAAAGTTGTTCTAATGAAGTTATTACCTTAAAATGAGATAAATTCCAAATATTCTTTAATTCATAAATTCAAATTTTAAGAAATCAATTGTTTTACGTGAAACAATTTTAAAAGACTTTAAGTGTTCATAGATTGAAAAAAATCATCATTGTTTTTGGTCTGCCGGAATTTCTCAAGCAGGAATTCCATACCATCAATGGGCCCCATTTGATCTAAAATTCGTCGTAAAACCCATATTTTTGAGAGTCCTTCTTTTGTCAATAAGAGCTCTTCTTTGCGTGTACCAGATTTAGTAATATCGATCGCAGGGAAAATACGCTTATCAGAAAGCTTACGATCAAGGATAATCTCAGAGTTACCTGTTCCCTTAAATTCTTCGAAAATAACCTCATCCATACGAGAACCTGTGTCAATCAAGGCAGTGGCGATAATTGTTAAAGATCCTCCCTCTTCAATGTTACGGGCAGCACCAAAGAAGCGCTTTGGACGTTGCAAAGCAATTGCATCCTCTTCACCTGTTAAAACCTTGCCCGAAGAAGGAATAACAGTATTATTAGCACGCGCAAGTCGGGTAATTGAATCTAAAAGAATAACCACATCACGCTTGTATTCTACCAAACGTTTGGCTTTTTCAATAACCATTTCAGCTACTTGAATATGACGATTTGCAGGCTCATCAAAAGTAGAGCTAACCACTTCACCCTTTACAGAACGAATCATATCCGTCACTTCTTCAGGACGTTCATCAATCAATAATACAATTAAGTAAGCTTCAGGGTAATTTTCAGAAATAGCGTGAGCAATATGCTGTAACATCACAGTTTTACCAGATCGAGGCGGTGCTGTAATCAATGCGCGTTGTCCTTTACCGAGAGGCGCTACAATATCAATAACCCGGCGGGTAAAATTTTTCTCGTCAGGTGCATGCCCCTCCAGAGCAAAACGTTCATCAGGATAAAGTGGAGTCAAATTATCAAAATTGATACGGTTACGAACTTGATCGGGGTCAGAAAAGTTTATGCTATTGACCTTCAGGAGAGCAAAATAACGTTCGCCTTCTTTAGGGGAGCGAATCTGCCCCTCTACGGTGTCTCCCGTTAAAAGTCCAAAACGTCGAATTTGGCTTGGAGATACATATATATCATCAGGGCCAGGTAAATAATTAGCTTCAGCCGATCTCAAGAAGCCGAAACCATCTTGTAAGATTTCCATTACGCCTTGACCATAAATTGCCACACCATTTTCTGCAGATTTTCTCAAAATCGCATAAATAATATTTTGCGTACGCATTGTACTGGCATTTTCAATTTGAAGTTCCTCTGCACAGACAAGGAGTTCAGCAGCAGTTTTTTGCTTGAGGTCTTTTATATTCATATTTTAATCTAATTAAATTTAGGGTTGTTGACTAGAAAACTGAGGGTAACAAGATTTTAAAAAATTGATGCTTAAATATTTACCATTTCTGGGCTGATAGAATCAGAAAACACCTAAAATGGCTTTACAATGACAAGAATAACAATAAGGATCATTAACACAGTTGGAACCTCATTGACAACCCTAAAAAAAACTTCTGAATGACACCTCTTATCAGCCACAAATTCTTTGTGCCAACGAACCATTAATCCATGCATAAAACTCAAAAATAAAACCAGAACTAACTTTGCATGCATCCAACCTTGTGATCCTTGGGTTACCCCTGAAACCAAGACCAAAAAGCCACCTGATAAAAAAGTAAGCAGCATGGATGGAAGCATAATAAACCTTAATAATTTTTTTTCCATTATTAAAAAATAAGTAGATACTTCGCTTTTTACCTGTGTTTTAGCATGATAAACAAAAAGTCGAGGCAGATACAAAAGGCCAGCCATCCAAGCAATAACAGCAATAATATGCACTGCTTTTAACCAAAGATAGGCGTTTGATATAAAATCAATCATTTTTAGACCCTACGTTAATGCATAAACAAAACTGATTCGGGCAAATCCTTTGAGCTGGGTTAGTATTGACGACCGTATGGCTTTTGACTAGGTCTGCTAGCCCTGAAATAAAGGTACTTTCAATTCCTAATGT